>JABUEW010000054.1 GCA_013314855.1 Bacillota bacterium
TCTTGGCAACATCAACACCGACTATCATCATCTTTGGGTTTATTGCCATTATCTTTTCAACTTGTGACTTAAGCATTTTTTACCGCCTCCTGGTTAAATATGATTTAGATTTGATACTTTAATCATATCAGGAGGCTTTTTCATTTTCAAAGTCCATTTTCATTTATTACAGGAATGCTCGTATAAATATTAGAATTTTAGCATAACATCTCCTATTCTATTTATAAACAATAATATATGTACATTATATGTACATTCTCATACATCGCTTAAATTTCTTCTATTATTACAGGCTTTCTTGTTTCAAGAGATTTTTTAGCCGCAAGGCCTATCAGAACAGGCTTTAAGCCGTCAATCCCGGTTACCTCCGGTTCTTTATCCTCAAGTATTACATCAATAAAAGATCTAATCTCCTCTATATATGATTCTTTATATCTTTCAACGAAGAAGTATTTTGGTTTTTCGCTGTAGACCCAATCTTCACTGCTTATTTCTATTGTGTTCGGTTTATCATTTCCTGCTGTTATGCACCCCTTGGAGCCAAACACTTCAACCCTTTGATCATAACCATATACAGCTTTTCTGCTATTATCTATTGCTCCGATAGCGCCATTCTTAAACTTTAAAGTAACCACTGCAGTGTCTACATCACCGTATTGTTTTATTGAAGAATCTATAAGAGTTTCACCTACTGCATATACTTCTGTAACCTCGCTTCCAGTCAGGTAACGCGCCATGTCAAAATCGTGGATTGTCATGTCAAGAAATAACCCGCCCGATACTTTGACATATTCCAGTGGAGGCGGTGCAGGATCTCTTGAAGTAATTCTCAATAAATGTATATCTCCAATTTTCCCATCTTTTACAAACTCCCGGACTCTCTTGAAATTGTGGTCAAACCTCCTGTTAAACCCTACTTGAAGCTTTACTTCAGCCTTCTCTACAGCATCTAATGCCTCCCTTATTCTTTCAACATCTAAGTCTATCGGTTTCTCACAAAATATATGTTTCCCTGCTTTTGCTGCTTCTATAATAAACTTTGAATGGGTGTCAGTAGATGAACAAATAAGGACAGCGTCTATTTCTTCGTCTTCAATAATTCTTCTGTAGTCTTTATATGCATTCTTTATGCCAAGACTATATGCCCATTTCTCAATATTATTGTTTATATAAATGTCGGCAATGGATTTTAATTCTACTTCCCTTATATTTGCTACTATGTTTTCTGCATGGAGCTTACCAATACGTCCGGCTCCAATAATACCTATTTTCAGTTTCTTTTCAAGGTTTTTAATTTTCAAGTAAATACACCTCAATCCAACTTTAAATTAAACTCTATTATTATTTTTTTCTCCTGTTTTTTTAAACACTTTTTTAATCTACAATATTTTTTTCAAGTGTAAGCAAATAACCAAGTCCGCCTTTTGCTGCAGTGTCAGGGTCGGGGTATGGAAGATATTCAAATGCAATATAACCTTTATATCCCATTTCTTTCAAAGCATTTATAATTCCTCTAAAGTTAATATGTCCCGTTCCGGGATATCTTCTGTTGCTATCGGCAAAATGGACATGTCCTACATAGTTGCCATATTTCTTTATACTTTCCTCTATGTCGGCTTCTTCAATGTTCATATGAAATGTATCAATTAGGATTTTAAGTTTGGAGCTATTTATGCTTTTTAGAAAATCAACCATTTCTTCTATTGTATTGTGAAAATTGACTTCGTACCGGTTTATAGTTTCAAGATATATTGGCACACTCTTATATTCTGCATAATCTATCAATTCCAATATATTTTCTCTATAAACGGATAAATGCTTATTATAGTTGTCAAAATTAATTTTACCTCTCATGGAACCAATAATAACTCCACTATTAAGTTTTTCTGCCAAATCAATATACCCTTTTAACCTTTCTACTGCCATCTCTCTTTTTTGCCAATCCAAATCCGTAAGTGAAAGTCCATCTATAACGTAGGACATACCCGTTCCTATAGTAGAAATAGTTATATTGTTTTTAGAACAATACTCATTGATTTTATCTACTTCAACTTCATCAGGCCATCGTATATGAATTTCTATAGCATCAAAACCATATTTTTTGCTTTTAATAATATTCGAACACAGCTCTCCTCTGAAAAGTATAGGCGATGTATTCGATGCGTTTATCGCAACTGTAGCGCTGTACTTTAATACAGAACCTGCCATTGTGTTCAACTCCATTATCTTATCTATAATGTTAAAGTTTCGTAAATACTCCCATTGGAGGCAATTCATATACTGATTTCCAGCCTTCACTGAAGGGCTCTTTCAGGAAAGGTTCCATCTCTTTTGCAGTACGTAATGTGGTCTTTTCCACAGGCGGTACAGTCCCGGCAGGAAAAGCTTCCAATATCTGGTCATTAATAAGAGTCAGGTATTTAAGTATTGCTGCAATAGGCCGTTTTGCTTTTTTAGCGGTGGCAAGGGAAGGTTTTCCGACAACTCCTTGAGGTGTTGCAGCACGTTCTATAGCTGCATGTCCTTCTCCCTCAGACCATCTGTGAGGCCTTCTGAAAGGCTCTACAGATTTGTCGAAATGCCCATCTGGCAGAAATGACTCCCCTTCTGCATCTTGTACCACGCTCATGTCTACCATATCTTTGAAAAGAAGCAATGCAACTGAGGTTTCTGCCTCATCAGCATGCACAAAATGTGTTTCCAGGCTGTCATCCCTTCCTGCGGGATAAAAAAATTCACGCACTGCTCTGTGCCAATCAAGCACCTGGAATATTCCTGGCAAATGGTATCTTTTCATAAATTCCTGTATTGCTGACTCAAGCATCCACAAATGACCATGGTTATTAACCATAATTATTTTCCTGAAACCATCGTTCCATAAGCCCAGCATTGTGTAAATCAATGTTTCTTTTACAACCTCTTCAGGCATTATGATTGTCCCTGGCATTCCAAGATGATGGTAAGGATGGCCGCCGTAGTTAAGTGGCGGAAAGGCAAGGCTCACTTCCCGTCCCTGTTTTGCAGTATATCTGCGTACACCTTCCAGTATCTGGGTAACCATGAATGTGTCAAGTCCGCTGTTTGCGTGCATGCCGTGGTTCTCTGTGCAACCTACCGGTACAAAAACAATGTCGTTTTTTCTTCTTTTTTCTATTACTTTATACCTGGGAGTATTCTGTATATACGTACCGGCTTTACCTAATTCAGACTCTGAAGGTATTTCATATTCCTTAAGTATTTCATCTATTTCTTCCTCAGGTGCATCCCATATTTGCTTTTTGAGCCGGCCTACTGTATTATCTTCAAAAATTATTGCAGGATTATCGGTAAGAAGCCATTTTTTATCTTTTTCACTCATTTAATTCTCCCCCTATATAAGTTAGTTAACTCTCCCAAATTAGTAATTTACTATCTTCTTTTCTTCTTTTATATTAGGCAGGTAATCTTGCACTCTTTTCTGTCTGTCCTCAAACTTATAATATTCTCAGGTACTTCATCCAAGGTTATTTTTTTGGTTATCATCGGTGTCATGTCCATACCATCACCCATACACTCAATTACCCTAAAAAAGGTGCCATGCCCCGAATGGCCCTGCGCTCCAATAATTCTTGCTCTCCTTACCTGCAATACTTCACCTGTAACCGGCATTTTTGCATCGGCTCTGGCAACTACAACCACTGTACTATTAACGGTTTTTCCCTCCCATATAGCCTTTTCTATTTGAGGATAAACAACAGTAGGAAGTCCGGTTGCTTCAAGGTAAAGATTTGCCCCCATGCCGTCAGTCAGTTCAAGAACCCTTTGCACAAAGTCTTCCTTTATTGGATTTATTACATAATCTGCCCCCAGTTTTTTCCCAAGTTCCGCTCTTTCAGGCTGGGGTTCCGAAAGTATTACCCTCGCTGCCCCATTTCTTTTTAAGATGGCACATGCTGCAATTCCAACAGGACCTCCGCCGCATATAACTACATTATCTCCCGGCCTTATCCCGCCTCCTCTTTCTATCACAGCATTATAGGCAACACTTGTAGGCTCTACCAGGCTCCCGGCCAAGAATATATCATCACCCTTGTATCTCTTTTTCAACGATTCAAGGTTCCAAAGAAGCTTGGCCGGCAGTACAATGTATTTCGCAAATGCGCCGTTTACATTAAAACCTATTTCATTAAGCCGTTCACAGTGATTTGGATAACCATCCGCACACGGTTTACATTCGCCACACCACATCATTTCTTCAGCACAGACAAATTCTCCACCCTTAAAAGGTTGATTTGTCCTTTTGTCAAAAGCTTTCTCGTCCGCTTTAACCACGACACCTGCCAGCTCATGGCCAAGAATACACGGGAAACCCGTTAATCCCGGATACAGGATGTAGCCCTCCTCATCGGGTTGCGCCATATGGACATCGCTTCCACATATTCCGCATGCTTTTACTTCGATTAAAACTTCCCCGGGACCAGGCTCCGGAATGGAATGCTCAACTATCTCGATGTGAGGATTTCTCCACACCTTGCTTCCAAGATAAGTTTGTTTCTTTTCGATATCCTTGGAACCAAGTTTAAAATCAGGTCTGGGTTCCCAATCTGCAAATAATGTAACACCTTTCATTGCTTTTGCCATTTCATACATACCCCCCTTAATATACCATTTATGTCTTAAACGTTTACGGTGATAAGTATAAACCAAATAATCTTTTTTGTTCTAGTGTTATTATAATAGTATCAAACGTTTGCAATTTTGTCAATCTATTTATAACTTCACAATTAAATCACAACTAACCTAATTTTGAAATGCACACTTGCACCTAAAATAATCATAGAATAGCCAAATTCACATTTAAAGGAGGTATGCTTGCTATTTATTCCGATTTTTTACTGTATCATAATATATCCTAAAATAAATTTAATTGCATTTTCTTATCTCCTCAAGCCTGTCCGCTATTCTTTGAGGTATTTCAATAAATAGCTCCTCCCAGGTTATAAAAATATTATCCGGAATAACATATTTTCTAAATCTCATTGCAGGTTTGAATTTAAACTTTTTAAGGTAATCTTCCACCATTCTATTAATATCTTCATTTGTTTCGTATATACCTTTAAAAATGCTTGTAACTATAAGCCCTGAATTGCCCGCACGTTCATATGTAGCAGTCCGCAAATCGGGTATCAGTTCGAAATACTCTGGCTTTGGGAAAAATGCATGTTTTCCCGGTTGGGAATAAACTCTCATATGTGTTTCATCTTCAATATTGCTTTTATCTTTCAATAATGCTTTTAAATAGCGCCCATGAAAACTTGCTTCTCCATCGACTAATTTCTCATTTTTATCAATATATATCCAAACATGTTCCAGCTCATATAAGTGCTGAATGTCATAATCCCAATATATGGCATATTCAATTGCGAAGTCTACCGAATCGGTATCAAACTCAATTTTCCTATTAAAGGATTTTGATTCTCCCGGCTTATCAAATATGGAATAGCCAACCTTAACCGGGAAAAAAGGCTCATTTTCATCAAAATAAATGTAAGGTGAATACTTTTTCACAATTTCTTTAGCACTATTCATTAATATCCCTCCTTCTCTTTGTTTTTATAATATTTTTGAGACTATCTTTCTTTAATATATAAAATATAAATGTTTAAAAGTCGATCTAAATGTCAAAAGTCTCTCATCTTCTTATACAAAAGATTGGCACTTTTAATAATATCTTCTTTGGTTTCCCTGCTACCAATCTCAAAAACTTTGAGGGGAGCTTTCTTTATAATTTCAATGTATTTATCATACTCATCTCCACTTGCGTATGGGCAGCAGTGATCTCTAAAATCAACCACATCATGG
Source organism: Bacillota bacterium (assembly GCA_013314855.1). Taxonomy (NCBI): domain Bacteria; kingdom Bacillati; phylum Bacillota; species Bacillota bacterium. Next base: position 5,842 of record JABUEW010000054.1, read on the forward strand.
ATGTGTATTCCAAAAAGCCTATCCATAAGATTATATGCTCCTTCCGGATTGTTCATAATACCAAGAGCATCTTGTATTATCGCATGCCCTATATCATACCAGAAATATACAGGAAGGTGTTTCAGAGTTTCAATTAAAAATCGGGCTTCACAAAAGTTGGGTATCTGATGACATCTAAAGCGGTTTTCAATACCCAAAATAATTGAGTAACCTTTTTTCTCCATATAGTTGCAAATCTCTTCGAGACTTTGGCGCGTAAGTTCTACATATTTATGACTTACAGAGTTCCTGTAGTTAATAAACTCATCTTTTATTCTTTCATATTCCGCAGTATTTCTTTTTCCCTGCTTATAAAGTTCCTTTAATATATCATCATAATTTACCGGCATTGGTATTTCACTTGTATGCAATACAACAGCGCCTGCACCAAATATATAAGCCATATCAACAGTTTTTGTTGTTATATTTATTGCCTCTTTCCTTTTTACAGGATCGGTATGGGCCAAAAAAACTGAATCCGTAGAAAAATCCGGGTTGTCTATCCTCGGAAATACATTATGTATACTTGCAATACTAATAGCCCCTTTTTCAACTATGGGAAGTATTTCAACTGCCATGTCCTGAGTAACTTTATAGTTTAACTCAATTCTATTAAAACCCAGATCAATTATTTCCTCAATCATTTCTTTTCCGCTTATATGTCTTGAAACATTCCACGAAGTAGAAAATGAAAAAGTATTACTCCAGTCGTTCATAATATATTCTCCTTGTAAATCTACCAATCCGGTTTTGACTATACATATACTTAAATAAACGTTTGCTATACCAAGCATAAATTAAAACATCTATTTCCGTTTCACTTGTTATATTATAATATCAAACGTTTACGGTTATGTCAACCACAACTCTGAACCATATAAAACTTAAATCCGGTTATACCTCTTGAACAAAAATTAAAAAGGTTATCCTTGTATTTAATTATAGGATAACCTTTCAATCATTTAAAGTAGGTACGTTTACTACTTATTCCTCTTTTTTACACACCTCTATCATGTAGCTAAAAACTCTCTTACTCAAACCAACAGCGTGGTAAAGCATCCTTTTCAAGTTCCAGTAACTCCTTTATAATGTTATCCGCATCACCAATGGAATTCACAAGGGGATCCGTGAGCATAGCCCTCCTTAATTTTTCAAAGCTGCATTCAGCGATAGCTTCAGCCGTAAGTTCATGTGTATCCAATACAAGTTCCTGCATGCCTCGTATACCTTTCGGCATATCCCCTACAGGGTGAGGTTTAATGCCTTCCATCGTCACATCGCAACATAGTTCAAGAAACGCATCATTGCTCATGTTCGTTACTGCACCGGTATTAAAAGTATTTATATAGAAAGGTTTATTTAATCTCCCCACCATGCTTTCAATAATGTCTGTGGCATGGTCAGGACCGAAAGTTTTCATATAATCCGAAATAGGGATCCTCCCATTAATAAAATCATCTACTTGCTTCCACATTTCTTCGTGGCGTTTGTATCTATCTTCAGTCTCCCATATGGACAGAGGTGGAACTTCTTCTTTTGTCTTCCCTAAGCCTTGCCAATACCTTACATATTCCTTTGTATGGGCAACACAGGTAGGTATATGGCCGAATATTTTATACAATTCATAACCTATTTTACTGTTATATAGTGCCTTTGCCCCCTTGTCTCCCCCGTCTGTTTCTCTTGCCGCTTCTCTCCTAAGGGATTCTGCTATCTCAGGAACAACATCTCTCCCGTCAAATTCCGCTTTTAGCAGCCAAGTAAAGTGGTTAACCCCTGCAATACGAAAATCAAACCTATGTGCTATTTCATCCGAATATTCTTCAGGTTGAGATATTATTCCGGCCCTTAATGCATAATTTCTTTTAACGTGCGGCATGTGTAACCCGTCACATAAAGCAAAGCTTTTCAACTTTGGAGCATATCTCCTCAAACCGATACCATGGACTGCCGTGGGGTTTATATAGTTTATTACCCAGGCATCAGGACAAAGAGACTCAATATCTCTTGCACATTCCAATATTACGGGGAACTCCCTCATAGCCCTGAAAATTCCTCCAGGCCCTATTGTGTCTCCGGAACACATCCTAATACCGTACTTCTCTGAGACAGCGCAATCAATACCTCTATACTTTACTGTGTCTTTCGCAAAACTTAATACTATAAAATCCGCACCTTTTAATACTTCTTTCCAGCAGGTTGAGCCTTCCACGGATAACCCTACATCATTAACATCAACCACCATTCGGGCAAGCTTCACCATTTTTCCAAGCCTCTTCTCGTCTATATCCACAAGTGCTAAAGTACCATTATTCAAATAAGGGGAATGTACCATTTGCCATATGGCCTGCCTCCCGAAAAACAAACTTCCTGCACCGATTATGACAACCTTTGGGTGTTTGATATCGTTGACATTATAAGCATTGTTAACATTAATATCATTATTATTACTCATACCCTTTACCTCCCGTAATAAATATTTATACTACTTCTGTGTCTGTAATGTTCAATCAAAAATACTTTCAAGTATATTATAAAAGTATATGCACAATGTTAAAATATCATTAGGTATCATAAAGATGTCAAAAAGTATGAGTGGAAAAAAATGCGCCCTGTACTACCTTGTACATTGAATTGATAAGATATTTCTGCTATTATTATTCTATAAGCATGATATAGTCTTACAAGCATGGTAGTATAAATAATAGAGGCGGTTTGCATGAAATATATTAATATATTAAATGAGCTGTCCGAGCATATTATTATAAGAATAAATTCCTGTAATAACGTTTACCACGATAGTGAATGGATAGAAAATAAAGCCCACGAGGATTATGATATCTGGTATATTAAAAACGGTAAAATTGCCGTAAATGTTGAAGGGAAAACACATTTAGCCTCTGCAGGTGATATAGTGTTCTTTTATCCCGGTATGCTCTATACAGCTTATACATATGATAGAAAATGCAGCTTTATATACACGCATTTTGATTTCGGCATCTATGACAATTTCAGGGTATTGGACAAATTCAACCTTGCCGGAATAATACCCGGCAATGCCGTAAGCGCTGAAGCCCGGATATTCGAAAAAGGGTTCCTTAACTATGAAAAGAATGTTTCCTCCTCGGCTATTATGTTGAAAGGGTGCTTTATTATATTACTTGCCAAAATATTTGAGTATTATAGCTTGGGTAATCATTCCAAAACCTTTTACCCTGAAAATGTTTGGCGGTTAAATAATACGGAAGGGCTTAATATGTTGCAGCAGGTATTCAATTATATTGCAGATAATATAAGCAAGCCTGTAAGGATAAGAAAACTTGCAGAAGTTGCAGGCATGTCCGAAAAATACTTTATAAATTACTTCAAAAGTATGCTTGGAATCTCTCCCGGCCGTTACATCAACCAGTTGAAAATGAACCGTGCAAGGGATTACCTTTACCAGCGGAAATATACGATAAAAGAAATCAGTAGCATGCTGGGCTATCCTGACCAGTATTCTTTTTCAAAGGCATTTAAGAAGCATTATAAAGTTCCTCCTTCGAAATTCGTGGATTAAGCTTCCTTAGTTGATGCATTAATACGGCCATATTTATAAGCTATACATCTTTCCCGCAGCACTTTTTATATTTTTTCCCGCTGCCGCATGGACATGGGTCATTTCTTCCTACTTTAGGTTCCGGCCTCCTATATGGTTGTTGTATATACTCTATTTCATCATCATTAAACTCTTCGTCATAGTCATCGTCATCTAAATAGTCGTAATCTTCTCTATCATACTCTTCATCTTCGTAATTTTCATCATCATAATTACTACCTCTTCTAAACCTTCCGGGCATTATTCTCATATACCTTTCCAGCCTTTTTCTGTATTTATACAGCATGCTCCTAAATCTGGCAGGGTTTAGTACATCATAAAAGAATTTTTCTTTTAATTTATATAGCTCGGGGTATTCCTTTTTTATCTTCAGAATATTACTTTTATATCTATCAATATCCGTAAGGATATCCATTTCAAAGGTAAATGCATTAAACTCACAATCCAGGCAATCTTCATTGCCACACCTTTCCATTTCGAATTCAAACATATCCGAAAAAATATTTTGGATTGATTTATCTTTTCGTAATTTTTCTAACTGCAGACGTAAAGCACTTTCTTTTTCCATATCAACCAGTCTTTTTTCAATTTTTTTATTGCCAGGATCCAGTTCATGAGCCGTGTTTATAAATGCAAGTGACTCTTCCAAGTATTCTTTTGTGTTTAATATACTTGAAATAATATTCAGGATCCATGCTATATTCTCCCTGTGTTCTTCATTGCGTACAACAAACTCTTTTATTTCCTCAAGGTGCTTTTTTAATTCATCAGGTTTTCTTTCTATTACATCAAGTTGCAATAGGTACAAGTAAAAAAACGGATTATCCCAATCCTTTCTTCTGCCTACTTCCAGTGCTTCCATAATGATTTTCCTTGCTTTATCATACTCATCAGCTGTCGTGTAGCATTCAATCAGACCAAGCCATAAGGCAATGTTATCTTCGTCAAGCTCCAAAGCTTTTTTATATTTATTTACTGCTTTCCTGTGCCAACCTCTACTTAAGTATGCATGGGCAAGCTTACCGGCGTAACTTGCATTTTCAGGCTCCTCTGAAACAAGGTCTTCAAAAATCTGAATGGCTTTTCCATAGTTTTCATTTTCTGCATATGCATCCCCCAGAAGGCTTTTTACAACTGTCAAATCAGGATATATTTTATTTACTCTCTCTAAAAGCTCAATTGCCATTTCGGCGTCTCCATCCTCCAATGCCTCTTTACTCTTGTTAAAATAAAGTTTTACCACATCAGGCATTGAATTTACGGAATCATATTCCTTACGGGTTTTTTCGTCAATGAGCACCTCATATGCTTCCCTTATATCCTTAAATTCTTCAGGGTACCTTTCAGGAGAGTACTTCCGAACAAGGGAAAAATATGCCTTCTTTATATCTAAAGAAGATGCATCTTCAGGAACATTCAGTATCTTGTAATAATCTTTTTTCACTAATAATCTTCCTCTCTTCTACCGGAAATCTTATATCGTGACTCTTATACCGTCAATTTTATACCTGTTTTATACCTGTGCATCCCCCACCTATAGAGGCGGGACAATTCTTGATACTTAATCCAAATGGTGTAATTACTTTCTTTGATTAAAAAAAGACCCAATATACATCAACGCTTGAGGGTTTGCCGCATCAAGCAAAAGCGCCTTTCCCCAAGCTTTCAGCGCTTTTTTTCGTTTTCCGGAAAGCATGTACAAAAGGCCGATATAATTAAGCATCATAACATTATCATTTATTTCGCTGTCTCTTTCATCGGTATTATTGTTCTTTAAAATAAATTTACGAATAAATCCTCGGCTTTTTTGAAGTTTCTTTTGCAAAACCTTTAGTGCCTTTTTATACTCCCTTTCCCCTATCAAAGCAGTAATGCTTGAAACGCAATCCTCAAGGGCTTTCTTTTCCTCTTTAACGCTTTTTATATATTCCGACGCAGGATTATCCTGATTATTTACATAAAGACTCACCATCCAGCAGTATTCCGCTGTCGGCAACTTTCCGAGCCTGTAATAACATAACCCTAACAAGTTCCAGGCATAAATGTTGTCTCCCTTTAGTGCTACCGCTATTGAAAGTGCCTCTACAGCAAGGGTTATTTCATTGTTCCTTGCCCTTTTCAGACCCATATTATAATAATAGAAAAAAAGTTTATCGACCATGCTCTTCCTCCGAAAGGGCATATAATATATCTGCCAGCTCATCTTTAAGTTCATCCAGAGTATCGGTATCTTCACCGGTTACAAGGCCTTCCTTGATTTTTCTTACAAGTGTTTCAATTTCCGGAGCTTCTATATCGGCCTCTCCATTTTCCAGCATTCTTTGCGCTTTGTTTACTATAGCCCTGTATTTTCTAGCATTTGGCGCATCCTTCCATCCACTTACATCAATTTCTTTTATCATCTCTACCCCGGTAGTTTCAACAGTTATTGATGCTTTTTGACCGGTACTCACTATCGTCCCGTCAACCTGCAATATCCCATTTACATCGTATGAAAAGGAAACATTTATTTTCTGCGAGAAAGCAGGACCCGGGGGTATGCCTTCAAGCATAAATTTACCGAGAAAGTTGTTTTTTGATGCCTTTGTATATTCGCCCTGGTATACTTTTATTTCAACTGCTTCTTGATCGTCATAAACAGTTCCGTATACCTTTTCTCTTGTCACAGGAATGGTGGTATTCCTTGGTATAATCACATCATATACATCGGGGATAGGTATTCCGCCGATGAAATCCAGAATAGATGTGCCAAGGGTGTATGGACATACATCCGTTATAATTATGTCGCTTTCAGCAGAAAGTTCCTCGCTTAAAATGCCTGCCTGGATAGAAGCACCTCTTACAACGGAAAGATCAGGATCAACAATAAAACTTGCTTCCTTCCCCATGATTCTTTCAATAAATTCTTTAACATAAGGGATTCTCGTTGAACCTCCAACCAGCAAGATAAGGTCAATATCCGATGCTTTTAATCCTGAATCCTTTAAAGCTATATTTATTTGTTCCTCGGTTGAATCAATTTTATCCTTGATTAAGCTTACAAAAATATCACGGGTAACTGTTTCTTCAAGGGCTACAGGCACATTATCGGCCAGTGCAAAGAAAGGAAGCTCTACTTTGTATTCATACCGGCTGCTTAAGTTTATTTTACAGTTTTCTGCTGCTTCCTTAAGCCTCATCATTGCTCTCGGGTCAGAAGAAACATCTACCTTGTATTTTGAATAAAACTTGTCAAGAAGGTAATCCATTATAGCTTTATCAAAATCTTTGCCGCCAAGTTTATTGTTACCGCTGCTTGCTTTGACATCAAGAACCCCTTCAAACATTTCCAGTACAGTTACGTCCAGTGTACCTCCCCCAAGGTCATAAACGAGAATATTTTTGCAATCCTTCATATGTTCAATTCCGTAATCTAAAGAAGCAGCAGTTGGTTCGTTTATTATTCTTTCTACCCTTAAACCTGCCAGTTTTCCTGCTTCAACCGTTGCCCTCCTTTGTACGTCTGAAAAGTACGCCGGTACAGTTATAACAGCTCTTTCGATTCTTTCTCCAAGGTGCTCACTGGCGCAGTTTACAAGGTACTTAAGTATAAATGCTGAAATTTGCTGAGGGGTATACTCTACACCTCCCATATATACCTTCTCATTGCTTCCCATGAGCCTTTTAACTTCAATAACTGTATCCTGCGGTTTGAGCAATAACTGTGCCCTTGCCTCCTTGCCCACAATAATACTTCCGTCATCTGAAATCCCTACCACTGAAGGGGTTATATATTCACCAAGATGATTTGGTATTATATATGGTTTTCCATCCTTCAATAAGGCAATTTCCGATGTGGAAGTTCCAAGGTCTATCCCAACAATTTTACTCATATGTTTCAATGTCTCCCTCTTTTATATTTTGTTCCTCTATACATTGATCTTCAATACATTGACCTTCAATACACTGTTCTTCAATACGCTGTTCTTCAATTACCGCCATATGCTTGTTTACAATAACTTCCGATTTCCTTAAAACCATTCCCTTATAAGTGTACCCGCTTTTTAAAACTTCCAGTACAATTCCTTCCCCAAGTTCAATATTTGATTTTACCCCCACAATATTATTCAGCAAGGGGTTAAACATGGTGTTTTCGTCATCTATACGAGTCATTCCGATGGAAAAAAGGACTTTATTGATAAGTCCCCACATTAAAGATACTTGCTGGTGCCATGATTCATTTTCCTCTTTCATGGAAAGCCTGTACAAATTTTCTACCTCGTCGAGTATTTCTATCAAACTTTTTATTATTGCAAGTTTTTCCCTTTCCGATGAATCAAGGCTTTTCTCCAGTTTCTTAATTGTCTCATCTTTCTCTTTTATTTCGTCAAAAACCAACATTATCTCTTCTAATTGTATATTTGCCTTGTCCTGCTCTTTGCTAATCCTGCCCAGTGTTGAATTGACCTCTCTGAAAACATTGACTAATTCACTTTGGGTATCTTTAAAGCTGCTATCTATATTGAAAAAATCAAATTTCTTAAGTTCTTCTTCAAAAGCTATCATAGTGCCACCTTTCCATGTGTAATACGTATGTTTATATATAACATGTATATTTATGTATATAATTCTACATTATAAAATGCTTTTTTAATATTTTAACAATATATAGAGTAAATAGCAATGCTTTTTAAAAAGTTTATATGAATCAAACTTGCAATGAATATAATAATACAATTGCAAAACGTAAATATAATATTTAATATAATATTTATAATATTTATAATTGAATAAAACTGAAAGACAATTTGGAGGGATTATTCTATGGAGCTTACTATTTCAAACCGTCCATTAATTGGGATAGTACCGGGATATTCATATGAAGGACAAAAATTATATATTGATGAAGGTTACGTTAATGCTATAAACACGGCAGGAGGCTTGGCCATACTTTTATCTTTAACCGAAGATGAAGGTTTAATGTTTGAATTTGTAAAAAGATGTGATGGGTTTTTAATTCCGGGAGGTCCGGACCTGGATGCCAAACATTATAATGAGAATAATATGGTTTTCAACGGTAAGATAGTGCCTATAAGGGATACCATGGAAATTTTTATTGTAAGAAAGGCTTTTGAAATGGGAAAGCCAATACTTGGAATATGCAGAGGAATTCAAGTTATAAATGTAGCCATGGGGGGTACCCTATATCAGGATATAAACTCTCAAATAAAAGATCGGAATATTTTAAAACATTCACAGGATGCACCTTCCTGGTATCCAATTCACGATATATTTATTGAAAAGGATACTATCATATATAATTCTTTTAAAACCGGTTGCATTAAAGTAAATTCCTATCATCATCAGTCTGTTAAGGATGTAGCTTCAGGGTTTAAAGCAACATCATACACTGCAGACGGAATTATTGAATCAATAGAATACAGGAAGGCTGAATTTGTTGTTGGAGTACAATGGCACCCTGAACTTATGTGGCAGAAAAACTCGATCTATTTAAATATATTTAAAGAGTTTATAATGGCCGCCAGAGTATAGCAGTCAGCTACCGGCAGTTTTGCTACAGGCTTCTGTTTAAGACACTAAGTCACTTTTTTATTGACATAGTAATATTTCAAAGCTATAATAAAGGTTGTAAAAAAGTCTGTAAAAGAAAACAGACTTTTAGTAGAACGGAAGGTTTGCAAAATAAAATAAAACGTAGGATGGTAGAACGGTTGGATGAATGCCGGATTGTATAATGGCTCACTTCTTATGAAATAATCCATTAACCGCTCTTAAAATCCTCCGTAGCTTCTCGTTGAAAATAAAAAATGCAGACAAAATGCAGACGTCGAAAGCACATGAATGCTTTTGATACTGTCACCAAATAAGAGAGGGGGAGAATTTTGTGAAATTTAAGTATTTTATTCATGTAACCAAAAGAATAATGACTGTTCTTCTGGTGCTGTCTTTAACATTAATTGCTGCATCCTGCACCCAGTCTATCGGTTCGAAGAATACGGAAACAATTAAATTAAGCCTGGCCCATTTTTTCCCGGGCACACACCCGGCAGAAACAGAGTTCGTACAAGGATGGATTAAAGAGGTTGAAAAGGCTACCGGAGGGAGGGTGATAATAACAAGCTATCCGGGTGAGACGCTCCTTAAAGCCGCAGATATATATAAGGGGGTCGTTGAGGGTGTTGCCGATATAGGGCTTTCATGTTTTTCATATACAAGGGGTCGATTTCCCGTACTTGAAGCCTTTGAGCTTCCCGGTATTATATACAAAAACTCTAAAGTAGCCAGCATGGTTGCCTGGGATGGAATAAAACAGCTTGATCCTGACGAAGTTAAAGATACAAAGCTTATGATGGTTATTGCCACAGGCCCGGGGGACCTTTTTACAAAAACTCCCGTAAGGAATCTGAATGACCTCCAGGGTATGGAAATAAGAGCTACGGGCTTAAGTGCAAAGACCATAGAAACTCTTGGTGGTATACCTGTAGGTATGGCACAGTCCGATGCTTATGAAGCTCTTCAAAAAGGTATAGTGAAAGGAAACCTATCCCCCATTGAGGTATTAAAGGGATGGAATCATGCTGATGTCACAAAGTATCTTACCATAACACCATTCCTTTACAATACACTGTTCTTTGTTACAATGAATCTTAACAAATGGAATTCTCTTCCTGGTGATATTCAAAAAGCAATCCTTGAGGTAAATGAAAAATTCCAGGAGGAAGTTGGAGCAGGCCTGTGGGATAAACAAAACGAAGCAGCCTTTAAATGGGCGGTTGAAGAAAAGGGTATGGAAGTAATTGAATTATCCGAAGAAGAAACGGCAAAGTGGATAGAAAAAGTAAAACCCATACAGGATGAATTTGAAAAAAAGATGAAAGATATGGGTATAGATAAAGACATATTGAAAGTTGTCAAAGACCTTTCCAAAAAATATAACGATAAATACTAAAGCGTTTTTATATCATTTATATATCATTGATAATATATTTGTAGGGGGAAGTGTTTTGGATAAATCCGGTTTTAGCGTAAAAAATTTTAGCGTAAAAAAAGTTGCTGCTCTTCTTAATGAAGTAGCATGCTGGGGGATTGTGTTGGTAATGGTCCTGGTAGTATTTAATATTATACTACGAGCAGTATTTAAAAGCCCCATCCTTGGTACCTATGAGTATACAAGTTTTCTCACTGCCCTTATTGTTGGATGTGGAATTGCATACTGTGCTGCAGTAAATGGCCACATTGCAATAGGATTTATTATAGAAAAGCTCGGCAAAAAGGCTCAAAGTATTATCGATATGGTCACGGGCACCATAGTATTTTGCTGTATGCTTTTTTTTACCTGGAGAATGTTTCTTTATGCCGGTAGGCTGGCAGCGAGTAATGAGGTGTCTCCAACAACGCAAACACCGTTTTATTTGTTTGTATATGTTATAGCTGCCGGTTTCGCAGTGCTTTCCCTTGTATTACTGGATAAAGCAAAACAGGCTATTAAGGAGGTGAGAAATCCTTGATTCCGGAACTTATTGGTTTATTAGGGTTGGTGGTTTTTGTTATCCTCCTTATCCTTCGTATTCCTATAGCCTATGTAATGTTGTTAACAGGAATTTTGGGATTCAGTATCCTTGTCTCGCCTTCGGCCGCTTTGAGCATGGCAACTACCGAAATATATAGTACGTTTTCATCATACTCATTGAGTGTTATTCCCATGTTCATATGGATGGGTTTTATTGCTTACTATTCCGGAGTGGGTTCCAACCTCTATAGCTTCACTTACAAGCTTGTTGGCCATAAGCCTGGTGGGCTGGCCATAGCAACACAAGCCGCATGTGCACTATTTGGTGCCATATGCGGTTCCAATACGGCTACTGCTGCTACAATAGGAGCTATTGCACTGCCGGAAATGAAAAAATATAAATACGATGACTCATTGTCTTCCGCCAGTGTAGCAGCAGGCGGAGCACTTGGCGTATTGATACCTCCCAGCGTTATATTTATTGTTTATGGTATATCCTCGGAGCAGTCAATAGGAAAACTGTTTATAGCAGGGATCATTCCTGGCATCCTCCTAACACTTTTATATATGATTGCCATATACATTATTACATCGAGGAATCCTTCTCTTGGACCGGCAGGTCCAAAAACGCATTGGAAAGAAATAATACCGGTATTGAAAAACGGAATTTTGGAAGTTATTATTACTTTCTGTATTTCCCTCGGAGGTCTTTTCGCAGGCTGGTTTACACCTACGGAAGCGGGAGCGGTAGGCGCTGCAAGCATACTTCTGATTACGATTTTAAGAAGGCGCTTGAGCTGGAAGAATTTCAGAAAATCACTTTTAGATACTACCCGCACCACATCCATGATTATGCTGATGGTAGCAGGAGCTGTTGTCTTTGGCCGTTTTATTGCCGTCAGCCGTCTTCCTTTTGCCCTAGCTAATTGGGCAGCCGGCATATCCCTACCACCTTTTGCGGTAATGGCAATTATTCTGCTTATATACTTTGTACTGGGGTGTTTCATCGATGCTCTTGCCCTTATCTTATTAACCATACCTATATTCTACCCGGTAGCTGTAAATGTTCTAGGTTACGATCCCATATGGTTTGGAGTGATAATTGTACTTGTGGTAGCTATGGGAGTAATAACCCCCCCGGTAGGTATGAACGTGTTTATAATTAAAGGAGTAGCCCCTGACATTCCAACCGAAACCATTTTCAAGGGAATATGGCCGTTCCTTATAGCGCTTTTTGTTTGCATGGGACTTTTAATAGCATTCCCACGGATAGTGACCTTTTTACCTAACTTGCTAATGTGATATACTATAAAGAATCCAGTATTTTCACCTTTTGATATAATTCATTCAAATTCCAGGAATCCCATGGCCTCCCAACACTTTTTGCTTATAGTATTGCTTATTGGAAGGCCTTTATCTTTCTGGAACTTTTGAACTGCATATTTCAGGTCATCATTATAAATACCTGAAACCCATCCTTTAAAATAACCAAGCTCCTTAAGTCTCTTCTGTATGGCCATTACATCAGCCCCCCTATCTCCAGGTTCAATAGTTCTGAAACCTGTACCAAATGGACCAAAAGGCCCATTTACTATAATAACAGGAGTACCGTGGGGAACTATATTATACAGTTCTCTTACATCCTTGTTATACAGGCGTATGCATCCATGACTTGCTGCATAACCTATTGAGCCTGGAATTGTAGTACCGTGGATACCGTATTTACCCCAGGGTACGTTTAACCCCATCCACCTTCCTCCAAAGCCTTCTCCCCAAGTGTCTTTGGTTATAATTTTCCAGTACCCGATTGGAGACGGGTAACCCGGTTTTCCTGTTGCTATTGGGTATTTTTTTATGCATTCCCCATCTTCCAGAAGGTAAAGGGTTTTATCCTCTATTTCAATAAAGATAACATATTCAGGCTTTTTAGCAGTACTGATTACAGAATTATACCATTTTTTCTCATAATTGTAATCTATTATTATTTGAATAATACTCAATGTAACAAGCACAAATAATAATATCCATATCACCTTTTTTCTTACCACAACAAAAAACACCTCCACATGCTACATTTTATTCATATGTGAAGGTATAAAGATATAGAATTGATTTTATCATTTATTGTTTTTTGGCAGTAGAAGTAAATAGGAAATAAAAATACATTACTATATTCCATATTAATTTTATTACAAATATTTACTTTTGTTAATAATTATGTTATAAAATGATTATGTTATAATAAGTATTGTAATATATGAGAAAAGGATAGTCGTGATTCATATGAAAAGGATATGTACTCTTATTATTTTTTTACTAATTCTATTGTTGCCTGCGTCCGTTTATGCGAATGGCGCTCCAAGTAAGTTGTCGCCGAAGCAATATGGGGTAATAGTTCCTTACCATGAATCAAATATTAATATATTAGGTGAAAACCTATATTTTAAAAACATAAGAAAAAAATTATTCGGGCGGAGTATATTTATGGACGTCTGCGTTGAATATAAAATTATTAATACTTCAGAAAATGCCATGAATGTAAAAATTGCTTTCCCCTGCGACGAAGTCAGTATTAGGGGTTACGCCAAAAGACTTGCCATAACCCAGGACAATATGGTTATCGATTATACTTATACAAGCGAAATTGATTACTATGAAGTTTTTAATGTTGACAGGGAGAAGTTTCACCATTTTTTATATAATGATAAAAAAGTGGATTTTTATGGTTACAGAAACCCCGTTCTTATATTATTCGATATATCGCTGGAAAGCAACAAAACATCAACGTTGAAGCTGGAATACGAACAATACAGCGGTTTTGACCGCAACACGCAATTTTTTGCATATTACTTGCAGCCTGCAAAGTATTGGAATGATTTTAAGAATTTGAGCATATACATCGAGCTTCCGGAAAACTATAGCTTTTATTCGAACTTTAACTTTGAAATCAAGGAGCCAAATAAATTCAATAAGTTGTATTACACACATTTTAACGAGCTTCCTGAAGATGACTTTTATTTTATAACCGAACGCACCCATATAAGCAAAAAAGTAATTATATCCCTTGTAATAGCTGCTATAATAGCTGTAGTTATTGCCATAACACTAATAATAATTATTAAATTCACCCGTAATGTGTCTTCTAAAAAGCATAAAAAACCTGATGCCTTGTAATCCCCTTTTCGCTGAAATGTATTCTTCTGATGAAGAAGCAGGAGTTGTCTGTCACTGTGCTGTGTAAAGTTGGTGATTTGAGGGCATTGTATGTGTTGGAAGTTCAATTCTTCTCCCGGTCTTCTACCGGATGAGAAAAATCGTATTCTGCTCCCACGGCAGATTTTCAAACTTAAGATTACAGATATCGGATGCTCTAAGCCCAAGTCTGGCTGCCATATGTAATTAGCATTATTACTCAAGCCTTATCTCAAACCTGTCAAAATTTACTTTTTCGGCAAACTGGTCGTTAGAGAAAAATGTCCTCTGGAAAGCAGCAAATTCATGAGTGTTCTTTTTCATCCAAATTGGTACAGGTATGTCTAGTTCTTTACAAAGCCCTATAAGACATTCTTCAAGCATATCCGTGTACGACATTGAGTTGTCATTCTTCTCAAAGAACGCCTTTTTCGCTATTTTTGTGCCTTTTATCAGCTTTCCGGCAAGTTTCAATTCTTATCCCCCTTTTTTTGGGCTTAGCTTTTATACTATTATACTGTAATTGCTATTAGCTTTCATCCTTTATTAGTAACTATTATTAGCTTCTATCCTTTATTAATTTATACTCAATAGAATCTACCAATGCTTTCCAACTTGCATCAATTATGTCGGTAGATACCCCTATAGTAGTCCATACATCCTTTCCATCGGTAGACTCTATTAACACCCTTACTTTTGCAGCAGTAGCGGATTCGGAATCCAATACCCTGACCTTGTAATCAGTTAATTTCATTTCTCTTATTTCAGGGTAAAATCTCTCAAGAGCCTTCCTAAGGGCATTATCCAAAGCATTTACAGGTCCGCATCCTTCTGCCGCAGTAATTTCTATCTGTTCCCCAACCCTTATTTTTACCATAGCCGATGAATTAACACTATCGACTGAAGGTTCATTTACAATAACTTTAAACTTGTTAAGATTGAAAAAAGGTTTGTATTTGCCTAACATTTTTCTTATTACAATTTCAAATGAAGTTTCTGCACCCTCGTATTGGTAGCCTTCATGTTCAAGCTCTTTTAACTTATCGATTATAGCTTTTGCCTCCGGTGAGTCCTTTGTTATTGACGAATCCACTTCGTTAATCTTTTTCAAAACAGTACTTCTACCTGCAACTTCCGACATCAGTATCCTACGCTTATTACCCACTAGTTCAGGGTCAATGTGTTCAAAAGAAATTGGATTTTTAAATACTGCATCTATATGCATGCCGCCTTTATGAGCAAAAGCACTCCCTCCTACATAAGGTGCCCTTTCATCATGTATAACATTTGCAATTTCGCTTACAAACCTTGCAACGGAAGTAAGTCCCTTTAATTTTTCTTTTGGTATACACTCATAGTCAGCTTTTATCTGTAAATTAGGAATAATTGTGCAAAGATTTGCATTACCGCATCTTTCCCCAAAACCGTTTATAGTTCCCTGTACCTGGGAAGCGCCTGCTTGCACTGCAACAATTGAATTTGCTACAGCCATTCCGTTATCATTGTGACAGTGTATCCCTATCGGTACTTTTATTTCTTCAACTATTTTCAACGTAATATTAGATATGTCATTTGGAAAAGTCCCACCGTTTGTGTCACATAAGCAAATACTTGCTGCCCCTGCATTATAGGCAGCCTTAAGAGTTTGCATAGCATATTCTGGATTAGCTTTATATCCATCAAAGAAGTGTTCTGCGTCAAAAATTACTTCCTTGCCAAGTTTCGTAAAAAATTTAATAGTATCATATATCATTTTAAGGTTTTCTTCCAGGGTTGTTTTAAGGACAGTACCCACATGAAAATCCCAACTTTTACCAAATATCGCCACAGCTGGAGTATCAGCTGCCAAAAGAGACCTAACATTTACATCTTCATCCACTGGTGTATTAACTCTGCGAGTACTGCCGAAAGCAACAATCTTTGCATGTTTCAAATCTATCTTCTTCACCTTTTGGAAAAAGTCAAGATCTTTTGGGTTTGAACCGGGGTTTCCGGCCTCAATATAACTTACCCCAAGGCTGTCCACAACTTTAGCTATTTTCAACTTATCATCAACAGTAAACGAAATGCCCTGGGCTTGAGCACCGTCCCTGAGGGTCGTGTCATATATCATTATTTTTCTCAATTGCCTCACCTGCCTTGCAACATATAATAACATAAAAACTTAAATAATTACAAGTGTTTTTAATAACTTACCGTTCAATTATTTACTACCTAATTATTTACCGCTCAATTATTTCTTCACCCAATTCACTCAATACCCTGTTTATTGCATTCAAGTATGCCCTTACACTTGCTTCGATTATGTCAGTACTTACTCCTCTTCCGGTAAATGTCTTACCGTTTTTTGATACTCTTACAGTGACTTCTCCAAGGGCATCCTTTCCCCCGGTAACAGCTCTGAGACTATAATCCTCCAGCCTTAATGTGAATCCCACTGCCCTTTCCATTGCATTAAATGCTGCATCAACAGGACCATCTCCTGTAGCAGCTTCAGTATAAACATTTCCGTTCCGTCTTACACTGACGGTAGATGTTGATACAACCCGGTTTCCACTGCTTATCTGGTAAGTTTCCAGTTGGAAAACTTCCGGTATTTTTGCAACCTTTTCCTCTACCAGGGCTTCAATATCCTTGTCTGAAATATCCTTTTTCCTGTCTGCCAGTTCCTTGAACTTCTGAAAAGCATTTTTTATTTGCTCTTCAGTAAGGCTATATCCCATTTCTTTTAACTTTTCCTCAAAAGCATGGCGGCCTGATAATTTTCCAAGCACCATCCTGTTTTGTTTAAGCCCTATTGATTCCGGCCTCATTATTTCGTAAGTGGTTTTCTCAGCTAAAACTCCATGCTGATGTATACCCGATTCGTGAGCAAATGCATTGGCCCCCACAATAGCCTTATTAGGCTGTACAATAATTCCTGTAAGAGTACTTACCAGTTTGCTTGACCTGTATATCTGTGTTGTATCTATCTTATGAGTCACTTTATAAAAGTCTTTCCTTGTATCTATTCCCATAATAATTTCTTCAAGGGCTGCATTCCCTGCTCTCTCTCCAAGGCCGTTAATTGTACACTCCACCTGGATAGCCCCATTTTCTATTGCAGTAAGAGAATTAGCTACGGCCATCCCTAGATCATTATGACAATGTACGCTAATATCAACCTTATCAATATTGGGTACATTATTTCTTATTCCTCTAATAAGCGCCCCAAACTCTTGCGGTGTTGCATACCCTACCGTATCAGGTATGTTTACAACAGTAGCCCCCGCTTTTATAACTTCTTCAATGACCTTGTACAAAAACTCTACTCTTGTCCTGCTGGCATCTTCCGCAGAAAATTCTACATCCTCACAATACTTTTTAGCATATTTGACCATCTGAACCGCTCTTTCAAGCACCTGTTCTTCAGTCATTTTCAGCTTGTATTTCATATGAATATCCGATGTGGCAATAAATGTGTGAATACGCGGCATCCGGGCATGTTGTACCGCTTCCCAGGCCCTATCAATATCTTTTTCCAAAGCTCTGGCAAGACTTGCAACTCTTACATTTTTAATAACCCTAGCTACTTCAGACACTGCTTCAAAATCCCCGGGCGACGCTATGGCAAAGCCTGCCTCAATTACATCAATACCCAATCTTTCCAATTGCTTTGCAATTTCAACCTTTTCATAAACATTCAGGTTAACCCCCGGCGTTTGCTCCCCATCCCTTAATGTAGTATCAAATATTTTTATTTGTACAGGCATAATTTCACCTCATTCCTTCCCCTTATTTCCTTATTTTAACTGTTATATTTAATTTTCTATATTTTACATATTTTCCTATATTTGGTATACATAAAGAATACATTATATAACCCTTTGTTTTTACCTTTCAATTAATTCTTTCCAAAGGTTTATAAATTAGATTTAATCTATCCGCTAAGCAATACATTAATCGGGTTTTATTTTTTAAGCCAGCTCATCATTTTTCTTAGCTCTTTGCCAACTTTCTCCAATTGATGTTCCGCTTCTTTCCTTCTCATTGCCAGGAATTGGGCCCTTCCGCCTGCATTGTTTTCTGTTATCCATTTAGAAGCAAAAGCGCCACTTTGAATTTCCCCTAATATTTTTTTCATCTCTTTTCTCGTTTCTTCGGTAATAATTCTCTTACCGGTAATATAGTCACCATATTCTGCCGTATCACTAATTGAGTACCTCATAAACTCAAATCCGCCCTGGTTTATTAGATCCACGATAAGCTTCATCTCATGTATACATTCAAAATATGCAATTTCCGGCTGGTATCCGGCTTCAACCAATGTATCAAACCCTGCTTTCATTAATTCGGTAACCCCTCCGCAAAGGACAGCCTGTTCTCCAAACAAGTCGGTTTCAGTTTCTTCAGCAAAGGTAGTCTCAAGTATTCCTGCTTTTCCGGCACCTATCGCTGCTGCATATGCCAGAGCATACTCTTTTGCTTTTCCTGATGCATCCTGATACACAGCTATTAATGATGGAACGCCTTTTCCTTCTCTGTACTGGCTTCTTACGGTATGTCCAGGACCTTTAGGCGCAACCATAACAACATCCACATCAGTTGGTGGAATTATCTGTTTGTAGTGGATATTGAAACCATGGGCAAACATCAGTACCTTACCACTCTTCAGGTGTGGTTTTATGCTCTCTTTATAAACTTGAGCCTGTACCTGGTCAGGGACAAGTATCATAATTATATCTGCTGCTTTAGCAGCTTCCGCTGTGTCTAATACTTTTAGCCCATCATTGATAACCTGCCGCCTCCTCTGTGAATCAGGAGTTAAACCAACTACAACATTTATTCCACTGTCATATAGGTTTTGAGCATGGGCGTGTCCCTGACTTCCATAACCTATAACTGCTACCGTCTTCCCTCTTAATAAACCTAAATCACAATCATTATCATAATACATCCTTGCCATTTTATCACTCCTCATCGTTATTATTTGCTTTAATATGCCTATTTCCCCTTTCGAGGGCTATCAATCCTGTCCTTACAATTTCTTTTATGCCGAATTGTTTCAGCATATCCTCCAATGCACCAACTTTTTCTTCATCCCCTGATACTTCAATAGTTAAAGTATTCTTGGATACATCAACAATCTTGGCACGGAATATTTCTACAATCTGAATAATTTCAGACCTTGTAGAAGCACTGGCATTAACTTTTATTAAGGCCAGTTCCCTCCGTACTGAATCTTGAGCCTCAAGTTTTTTTACCCTTATTACATTAATAAGCTTGTTCAACTGCTTGCTGACCTGCTCTACAGTATACTCATCCCCGTCTACAACTATTGTCATTCTTGACACTTCAGGATTTTCAGTAATACCAACTGCAAGGCTATCTATATTAAAACCTCTCCGGCTAAAAAGCCCTGCTACTCTTGAAAGTACGCCAGCATGATTTTCCACTAAAACTGAAAGTATATGCTTTGCCATTACTACGCCCCCTATCGTTTACATATAATATTTCATAATATTAAAGTGTCGGTTCTTCCGGATCTACAACACAATCCAACAAATATGCTTTGTCATCCGATAGCATTCTTTTCAATGCATCCTCCACTTCAAAGTTTTTTGTTATCCTTTCGCCATTTATTCCATAAGCATAAGCTAGCTTTACAAAATCGGGATTATCTTCTAAGGATACATGGGAATAACGGCTGCAATATTTCATTTTCTGAAGCTCTCTAACCATTCCCAGCCTTGAATTGTTAAGTATAACTATTTTTATGCCCAGTTTGTGCTGCTTTATTGTCCCCAACTCCTGCAATGACATCTGGAAACTTCCATCCCCGCTTATAGTAATTACCCGTGTATTGGGACAACCTACTTTTGCACCTACCGCTGCCGGTAGGCCGTACCCCATAGTTCCCATGCCACCTGAAGTTATGAATTTACCGGGCTTGCGTATAGTTAAATTATTGGCTGCCCATATCTGGTTTTGTCCTACTTCTGTGGTTATAACGGCGTCATCATCCTCCATCATCTTCGAAAGCATTTTAAGCAGAAATTTAGGCTTTACTGCTCCATCCTGGTCAATATCTTCATCCGTACCTTTTCTTTTGGCTGTGTGTTCTTGCCTTACCTTCCGGATTTTTTCCAGCCATTCGTCAGTATCTCCTTTTTTAACCACTTGCAGTAAATCCTGCAATATTGACTTGACATCCCCAACAACCGGTATTTCAACATCAATATTCTTTCCTATTTCCGCCGGGTCGATATCTATATGGATAATGCTTGCTTTTTCAGCTATTTTATTCGCTGATGCCATAGCCCTATCTCCTACCCTGGCACCCATTATTATAATGAGGTCGGCATTGTGTATGGCATAGTTTGCAAAATAGCTCCCATGGGAACCAAGCATTCCAAGGCACATTTCATGGTCTGTGGGAATAGATCCGATTCCCATTAATGTGGTAACCACCGGAATATTACATTTTATTACCAGCTCCATCAACTCATCTCTTGCTTTCCCGCTTATAATCCCTCCACCTGCACAAATTACAGGGAATTTTGCTTTCTCTATAGCCTCAGCTATTCTTTTTATTTGTAAAGGATGTCCTTTATAAGTAGGCTTATACCCCCTTATATCTATTTCTTCGGGATACTTAAAATGTAATTCACTGTTCTGTACATCTATCGGGACATCAATAAGCACTGGCCCCGGCCTCCCTGAAGATGCTATATGGAAAGCCTCTTTCAATATTCTTGGTAAATCTTCTACATTTTTTACCAGGTAATTGTGCTTACAAAAAGGAGCTGTTGCCCCGGTTATATCCGCTTCTTGAAAAACATCCCTGCCTATAAGATTTGTAGGGACCTGGCCTGTTATTGCCACAATAGGTATTGAATCCATATATGCCGTAGCAATCCCGGTAATAAGGTTGGTAGCCCCCGGGCCGGAAGTAGCAACACATACGCCTGTCTTACCGGTTACACGGGCATAGCCGTTTGCTGCATGGGCAGCCCCTTGCTCATGCCTTGTAAGTATGTGCTTTATATTTGAATCCAGCAAAGCATTATAAAATGGGCATATCGCAGCGCCTGGATAACCGAAAATATGGGTTACATTTTCAATTTCTAATGCTTTAATTATTGCCTGCGCACCTGTCACTTTCATTCTTATACACCTGCCGCTCCTATCTATAAAAAACTAAAGCCCCTTGTCTCTGCATACAACATATGCAGGGACGAAGGGGCGTTGTATCCTCCGTGGTACCACCCTGATTCGATATACCCTTCCCGAAACTTTATATAACGGTCAAGCATATCCTCAGTGGGAGCCGTTTGAAGCACCCTGACGGTAACGTGGTCAACGTCATCATCTACTTGTTTTTTCAATGATGCGACTCCGGGACGAGCTATACACACACCCTACACACCGGTTAACACCACCCACCGGCTCTCTTGAGTGGTTGGATGTATCTTTTTCCCTTCATTGCCTTTCTCGAAGCTATATGCCTTTTTTTCTGAAATAAGTATAATTGTTTAATATTTTATCAGCTCCCAATGTTATTGTCAAGTGCTTTTTGAATTTTTCAGAGCTGAAGCATGAAAATTTTATTCTTATCCATTAATAGTGGCTGCGTTAGTAATTTTATCCAATTATATAATAATATTACATAAATTTAACCATACGTTTAAGTCATCGGATAACACTATAACC
>JABUEW010000055.1 GCA_013314855.1 Bacillota bacterium
AGGGGATGAAGTTTTGTTAAAAGAAAAATACAGTTTGCAGGATTTGTTAGAGATTATGTCGTTGTTAAGGAGTGAAAAGGGGTGTCCATGGGATAGAGAGCAAACCCACGAGAGTTTAAAAAAGTACCTTCTTGAAGAAACTTATGAAGTACTTGAAGCTATAGATTTAAAGGATAAAGATAAGTTGTGTGAAGAGTTGGGGGATGTCCTTTTACAGGTTGTATTCCATTCGCAAATAGCGCAAGAGGAAGGACAATTTAATATAGACGATGTCATAACGGGAATATGCAGGAAGATTATACTACGGCATACCCATGTTTTTGGCAGGGATACAGCTTATACTCCGGATGAAGTGGTACATAACTGGGAAACTATAAAGAAAAAAGAAAAGGGAATTACAACTCAAACAGAGGTTCTAAAAGAAATCCCACAAAACCTTCCTGCATTAATAAGAAGCTGGAAAGTACAGCAGAAAGCTGCCCAGGTTGGATTTGATTGGGACGATATAGAAGATGTATTTAATAAGGTTTATGAGGAAATACAGGAATTAAAGGATGTATATAATAGTAAAAATGTGGAAAGAATAAATGATGAAGTAGGAGATGTGTTTTTTGCTTTAGTTAATTTAGCGAGGTTTTTGCAAGTACAACCGGAGCTTGCCTTAACACATACTGTACAGAAGTTTATAGAAAGGTTTGAATACATCGAAAGGGAAAGTATTAAGGCAGGGAGAAAGCTAGAAGATATGACACTTGCAGAAATGGACCAATTATGGAATGAAGCAAAAAAGAATCTTCATAAAAATAAAAGCGATTTATAAAAACCATATTAAAAAGGAGGGTATAAATTGAATAAAGCGGATTTAATTTCCAGTATAGCTGAAAAAAGCGGAATGTCCAAAAAAGATGCTGAAAAATCACTGAACGCAATGGTAGAAAGTATTGAGGAAGCCCTTGTAAAGGGTGAAAAAGTCCAGCTTGTAGGCTTTGGGTCATTTGAAGTAAGGGAAAGAGCAGCAAGAAAGGGGATTAATCCTCAGACAAGGGAAGAGATTACTATTGAAGCATCAAAGGTACCTATTTTTAGAGCAGGTAAAGCTTTAAAAGACAAAATTAACAGCTAATAAAGCTAATAATAGGAAAGCATATTTAGTAGGAAAAATATATCCGGAAAAGCTTCAATTTTATATTGAAGCTTTTTTGTTAAAATGAGGGAATGATATAGTAAGAAGAGGGGGGATGATACGTAAATGAGAATTGATAAGTTCTTAAAAGTTTCAAGAATTATAAAAAGACGTACTATTGCAAATGAAGCATGTGGATCCGGGAAGGTTAAAGTTAATGGACGAGTGGCTAAGCCGTCTACGGAAGTAAAAGCAGGTGATATAATTGAAATAAATTTCGGTAATAAAAACACCAAGATTGAAGTAATTTCTGTTGCTGAAAATGTATCCAAAGCAGAAGCAGCACAAATGATCAGGATAATTGAGTAATTATTTTATATGTACATGCATATACATAAAACGAGATTGACCATTTATAGATAAAGATAAGGATAAGGATAAGGAGGGGGTAAAATGGCAGAGGAAAAAAAAGTTATAAAGCCGAAAACTCAAAACTTAATACTTGAAAATAGGCAAAAGTTAAGCATTTCAGGGGTTATTGATGTAGAAAGTTTTAATGATGAATGTGTTATTGTCGATACGGAGATGGGTATTTTAATTATTCATGGAGAGGATTTACATATTAGTAAATTAAACCTGGACAACTCAGAGTTGAACATTGAAGGCGATATAATTAGCTGTGAATACAGTGATAGAGATAGCTCAAACTCAAAAGGTTTTGGCTTTTTCAGTAAAATGTTTAAATAAAGGCTGGTGAATGCTGTTGTGCCTGCATCTGTCAGCACCGAGGCATATATTTTCTTATATTCTGTGCTAAGTGGGATGCTTATTGCGTTTATATATGACATTTTCAGGATAAAAAGGAAGGTTGTAAAAACAGCAGTATTGTTTTTATATATAGAAGATATATTGTTTTGGATTATTGTAGTAATAGTCATGTTTGTACTTGTCTATTACAGTAATGAAGGTGAAATACGAGGCTACATTTATATAGGAGCAATTATAGGCATAATAATATATTTGCTTCTGCTCAGTAAAATTGTAATTAGATGTTCTATGGCTGTTTTAAATATAATGTGGAAAGCTATAAAATTTATTTTATTTTTATTCGCATATCCAATAAGAATTATTTATAAGCTAGTTTTGATTCCGTTAAAATTAATTTCAGGTCCTACTAAAAAGTTATACAGGTCTGCAAAAGGTGCTGCAAAAGTGAGTATTTCAAAAATGGCACTTTGGAGTAAAATATTTAAAAATATCAGAAAAAAGGTATAAATAAAGAAGGAATTTATAAATGAGTATAGAATATAATAATATAGTGTATTACATGGAATGATTCTTAGCAGTTGCTAAATTTAGGAGGTAATTAAGTAGTATGAACAAAAGAAAAAGCTCCAGGTGGGGACTGCTGATACTTATAGCCTTTAGAGTATATTTTTTATTTATCGTAGTAGAGCAGCAAAAAGTATTAGGCCTAAAAAAAGAGGCAATGAAAAATATACAGGCTAAGATAGAGGAAGAAACAAAAATAAATGAGGAATTAAAAAGACAAAAAGAAATATTAAATACAGATGAATATATTGAAAAAGTAGCCCGAGAAAAGCTTGGTATGGTAAAACCCGGAGAGAGAATATTTATTGATATAAATTAAATAAATTAACTTCAAAGATATTACGAAAATATGCTTAAAAAGGCTTAATAATGCTTGACTAAAACTAAGTATTGCTATATAATTCTAATTACTCTAAAATAACTTTACTTAAAAAAATTGGCTGTGGTACAAGTTTAGTTTTTCAGGTAATTATCCTGGAGTTTTAAGGAGGAGCTATCATTTTATGCTGGTAGAAGCAGGGAAGGTAATTGAGGGGAAGGTTGCAGGTATAGCAAATTTTGGAGCCTTTATCCGGTTACCTGACGGGAAAGTAGGTTTGGTCCATATCTCGGAAATTGCAGATGAATATGTGAAAGATATCAATGCTTATCTTAAAGAAAATCAAAGTGTAAAAGTAAAAGTAATTTCCGTGGATGAAAAAGGAAAAATCAGTTTATCAATCAAGAAAGCTAATGAAGGTAATCAAAATGTCAAGTCCAAGAGACCGGAAGAAATTGATTGGAGTAAATCCAATGATTTGGAAAAAATGTCTTTTGAGGATCGCCTGGCAAAATTTCTGAGAGACAGCAATGAGAGAATGCAGGATTTAAAAAAGAATTTTGAATCCAAGAGAGGCAGCGGAGGATATAAAAAGTACGTTAATTACTGAATTATTAACAAATGAAATTATACTGTAAATGAAATTATACTGTGTTTTCTTCAAAGAAAAATTTACCTAAAAGGCATAAAATGGCATAAAAAACTACTTGACACTAAAAAATATTAGTGGTACTATATTATAGCGGTTAGCCGGAGTGGCGGAATAGGCAGACGCACAGGACTTAAAATCCTGCGGTCCGTGAGGACTGTACCGGTTCGATTCCGGTCTCCGGCACCATAAATGAATTTTGCATAACATTGAGTCATTTACAAGGTAAAAGGCTAGAATGTTGATATTATCGCGGGGTGGAGCAGCCGGTAGCTCGTCGGGCTCATAACCCGAAGGTCGTGGGTTCAAATCCCTCCCCCGCAACCAGGAAAACTGTAGGCTTTCGGGAAATCGAAAGCCATATTTTTTTGATTTGTTCCACCACCTGTTACGCCAGTTTTTTAAAGATTAGGTTGGATAAATCCGTTCAACTGATTTTTTTGTACAAGAGGCCTTAGAAGTAGAAAGCTATTGGTTGTTGCTGGAAAATAGTTATTTAACAAAATAGTTCAAATATGATAAAATAATGATATAACAGTGTATTAAATAATTGAGGCAAATACTATAAGTGTTGACTATAAATAACTTAAGCATATAATAGAGATATGAGGATGAATTATGAGTGAAACGGATATAAATAGTATAAGAAACTTGTTAAATAAAGGTAAGGTTGTTTGGAGCCAACATATGCTAATAAGGATGCAGAAGAGGGGAATAACCACAGATGATGTTGAGAGATGCATCCAAAATGGAGAGATAATTGAAGATTATAAGAATGATTATCCTTACCCAAGCTTTCTTGTTTTAGGTTTATCAATAAAAGGAAAAGGGCTGCATGTTGTGTGCGGCATAGGAGAAAATAAACTGTGGATGATAACTGCATATTACCCGGATAGTGAAGAATGGTTTGAGGATTTAAAGACAAGAAGGAGGTAAGTCTATGAATTGTTTTATGTGTAAAGGACTTATGAAAGCAGGTAATGTTAATCATATTGTAGATATAGAGGGTTCAATTATTATTGTTAAGAATGTACCTGCAAATGTATGCAAGCAATGTGGAGAGGCCTTTTTTGATAATGATGTGGCTAAGAAGCTAGAAGTGATTGTTGAACAAGCGAAAGCGAGCAAAGCGGAAATTGCAGTAATAAATTATTATGATAAGGTAGCTTGATAACTCGTCGAGCTCATAATGTGAAGGTCGTGGGTTCGAATCCCTCCCCCGCAATCAAACGAAACCCTGCAGGCATAAGACTTACAGGGTTTTGCCATTTGTTTACAATTGCTGCCTGCTTATCTGCACTTTGTAATGCATGAGAATAAACTGCAAGAGTAACGTTAGGGTTTGCATGGCCCATGCGGGCAGCTGCAGCGCGGAAATTTAGCCCGGTATCAATCAGCATTGTTGCTTAATGCCTTAGATCATGAAACCTTTAAAGGCAAGCGGCATAACTCCATGGGCTGCCCGGTCAACAGCTGAGTATGGTACATTTGTTAAAAAATGGAGGAGGGTGTGTTGAACTGGTTATATGTAGGGATATAATGATTCTTGGTCCATCGGAGGCTGCTGTTTACAGTAACTTCTAAATCAGGAGCGATCCCCGCAATAATAAAGTTCTGTTTATCTATAGCATCTTTTAAAGCTATGTTTTTTTCGTTATAGATGAGGGAATTGCTTTTTAGCAGGTAGACTTCAAAATATCCCTGGTTTTCTCTCCAATTGCCTTCACAGACAGCAGTGATATAAAGTTGCCCGGTTTGGGGATTATACCTTATATCCTGAATCCTGAAAGCGTGACCTGCTTCTTGATAAATTACATCATCTGCGTTCAGATCAAGAGGAAATTTTCGGAACAGAAAAGCGGATGGAATATTCTCAAAAAGAAAATGAAAAAAATATGGGATATTCTCAAATTTTATTTCTAAACAAGAATGTTTGCAACAATTCAGACAATACTATTGACATAAAATAAATTATATCAGTATATCATAATGAAGTTTATTTTGAGGTAGTATAGAGCCTGAAATAGTCACATTGAGTGAGCCCATTAAAGCAATCGGTTTATCTGTAAAAACAGGTATGAAAAGCGTATTTAAGGATGTGTCGGAAATTCTTAGGAAGTACATGAGCTATAAAGACAAATACGGCATTCCGAATCAAAAGAGACCTTGGGAATATGTATCATTAAGTAAAAATTTTAATGAAAATTAAACATGGGACTACTTTACTGGACATATTGTAACAGTTGTTAATAATGTTCCTGAAGAATTTATATCTTTTGAAATCCCAGCAGGTACATATGCCATTTTTCCAATCAGACTAAGGTATAAATTCATGTTAAGCTTAGTTGTTGCTAAAACAAAACGGTATGTTTATAACAACTGGTTATTGA
Source organism: Bacillota bacterium (assembly GCA_013314855.1). Lineage (NCBI taxonomy): Bacteria > Bacillati > Bacillota > Bacillota bacterium. Next base: position 5,814 of record JABUEW010000055.1, read on the forward strand.
AATCTAAATACGAGTTCGAATATAATAATGAGAAGATGTTTAAAGAAAACCCACACTTTATTGATTTGTATGTTGGTGTAAAAGAAAAGGATGATTGATATGAAGAAAAATATCGAGCGTTTTTCGGATAGGGTTGAAAACTATATAAAATACAGGCCCGGATACCCAAAGGAGTTTATTGACTACCTGTACATAAATACGGGTTTCTCAACGGAATCTATTATTGCCGATATAGGTTCGGGAACCGGCATACTGACAAGATTGCTTCTTGATAGAGGAAGCCATGTGATTGGTGTGGAACCAAACAAAGAAATGAGGAATGCAGCAGAAAAACTACTGGAGGAATACCCGAAGTTTATTTCCGTGGAAGGTACTGCGGAAGCTACGGGGCTTTCAGATAAATCCGTTGACCACATCATCTGTGCTCAGGCATTTCACTGGTTTAACAGGGATGCCTGTAAAAAGGAATTTGAAAGGATATTGAAAGCGGGAGGCAAGGTGGTATTGGTCTGGAATAAACGAATAGTTAAGGAAGACGGGTTTTCTGCAGGCTATGAAATATTGCTCAGAACTTATGCAAATGACTACAATGAAGTAAATCATAAATTAATAACCGAGGAAGAACTCAAAACGTTTTTTAAGGATAGAGTTTTAAGTAAAGCTGTTTTTGAGAATGTGCAACTGTTTGACTTTGAAGGTTTGAAGGGACGACTGCTTTCAAACTCTTATGCCCCAATGCCTGGAGAAACAAACTATGACATTCTGATGAAGGAACTGAGGAAACTTTTCGATACGTACAGTGTTGAAGGAAAAGTGGCATTCAAATATAAAACGGAAAGCTATACTGGTGAGGTTTAGGTATGTACGAGATAAAAAAAGTAATTATTGAAGCAGAATAAATTCTGAAAAGCAAATGGAGAAATAGGTGAAGCCATTTCTATATTTGAGACTTGATTATGATCCATATATAAGATTGCTAACATTAATAAAATGAAAGCTATGGGATATGCATGTTTAGAATTATGTAGTAAAATGTTGGTGTGCCGGAAGAAGGATAAGAGTATTATTATTTTTTACAAACGAAGAGAAGCTAATAAGTATCTGAGAGAATTGAAGTTGTAACCTATTTAGGTCGTATATATAAAGGTTATCTACGCCGGTATGCTGCAATATGATGGTGATTTAAAGCTCCGTGAACTGCATCGTCATTAAAATGACGAGCTTCTGGTTACCTTAAAAAAGTTACACCGAAGGTGTGTCCAACACCACTACTTCTGGGTAGGAATAACCTACTCTACACAGATACTTTGGGTTCGTTACCTTGAATATTTTACGCAGCAAAGGATTACTTGGTGCAACCCCATATATTTAGTTTTCAAGATTCGACTTTTGAACCATGACTATATTATACCAGAACGTTTGTTTACAAGCAATACTGTTTGCAGAAAAAAGGTAAAGTTTCGTACCGAAACCACAGTTTTTATCTATCCCATTCAAATGGGGAGGATTCCCGCTGTGAATTCTACGTAGATATGGACCCGGATATGAACCCGCAAAGCTTCTTGACGAGTAGTACCATCCGGCTAAGTACCACGCCATATTATACTTGCTCGGCTGGATAAGAGATACCCACAGCTTATATGCCGGGAGCCTATCCACCATAAATATGTATGCAGGAATAACCTGCAGATTTCCTCCGTTCGCTTATTTTATATTTTTACAGCCGGAAATGTAGATATCCTCTTGTTAAAGGCCCTTACAAAGTTCTCGTGTGAGTTAGACTGAGTGCTATGGTATCAAACCTATCAATTCCCTTATGGCCGATAGAACTGCCCTGTATAAGTTCTCTCCATTCTCCATTTACTTCGGCTTCTAATAAATATCCGGTGATACGCTGCCCTTAAGAAATATTTTCCATAATAATATGATTCACCTCAACAGGTCTGCCGAGATTAAGATTTAGAACCATTCCTGTGCCTGAAGTTTTGTATTTCACAGGTTTTAAGAACCTCCTATTCAATTACTGGGGTTTGGAAAGGGGATTCCCCTTTCCCGTTTTAAGGAGGGTGCTCAGGATTCTGCAATAAATATAATAAGGCAGAATCCGTCGAAGGGAACCATAGGGTTCCCTAGCGAACAAGAAAATTTGCTTCGATGTTCAAGTCATGAACGAAGCGAATTTGCTTGAAGAGAACCTAATCAAATACGCCTTATGCTGGACGTGGGAATAAATATATGGTAAAATCTTTATAGTGAGGTGATGAAATGTTTCAGAGTTTTCCAATTGAAAGAATTAATTCACTCAGTTCGATGGAACTGGATGTTCTTCGATATATTGATAACAATAAAAGTGAGATTTTAACCCTTTCTATTCAGGAACTTGCCAAAAAGCTTTTCGTTTCTACAACCACTATAATAAGATTATGTAAAAAGCTTGACTTGGAAGGTTATAGCCACCTGAAATATTTCATAAAGGAACTGCTTGCAAATGAGAAATCCGGAAGGAAAATCACTCCATCGCTGTCACTGGAGGAGATAATTGCAGAAGAACTTTCTGATATAGAAAAAACAGCAAGGGGAATTGACGATAAGGCAGTACGAGAAATTGCCGAATTAATGAAACAGGATACTCATATACATTTTTTTGCCAAAGGTTTGACAAACATTGTTTTTAATTATACTGCACGACATTTACTGTCGCTGTCAAGAAAAGTAATCCTTTATGAGGATACGCACATAGCTTATTTGCAGGCAAGAAATATGGGGGAAAAGGACATGATTTTTCTGGCCTCACTAAGTGGTGAGACTGAGCAGGTTGTCAGGGTCGCACAAATCGCAAAATCAAGAGGAGCCAAGGTTATTACCTTTACGGCGTCGCCTTTTTCCCAGCTTTCTAAAATCGGCGATTATAATTTTCTTCTTGTGAATAATGCTAAAACTACACCGGATGTAGACACAAAGTCGCGTTGCCAGTTGATGTTTGTACTTAATGTCATTGTCAAATCATACATACAGCTAACAGGAAGAGAAACTTTATGATTTTATAATTACCTCTAATAAAACTCCGGAGCCTAAAATTGAGTATTTGATGGAAAAGTACTTTCTGTTTTGTACCAGCACCGTTTTTTTGTATTACTTGTAGCAAAATGTAGCATGATAAAGATTTTCCCAAGATAAATAGGCATATCTAACTATAATTGTGCACATTTTACATTAAAATGGGAATTATATTTAGCTAATGAATGATTTTAGCTTACTCTATTTCAAAAGCTAATGTAAAACTGGGTACAAAGCCGGAACGATAGCAAAAGTAATATATTACTCTTGAAAAAATTTTATACAAATTGTTTTATAATGTTACATAATGATGACTTCGAATTGACCGAAAAATAATAAGAACTTATAATTAATAACAAAAGATAAATTATTTTGTGAGGACGTTATGAGAAAATTTAAGGTGGTTATTGTAGGGGGAGGCTCAACATGGACTCCAGGGCTATTAAAAAGCCTATGTGTAAAAAAAGATGAGTTCTCTCTAGAAGAATTGCGGTTATATGACATAGATGAAAAAAGGCAGGAAAAAATAGGCAAGTTTGCGGAAATACTTTTTAAAGAAGAATATCCTGAGCTGAAATTTTCTTATACTACGGATAAACGGGTTGCATATGAGAATGTGGATTTCGTGTTCTGCCAAATACGCACAGGCGGTTATAAAATGCGACTTCTCGACGAGCATATTCCGCTTTCCCACGGTGTTGTAGGGCAGGAAACATGTGGAGCGGGTGGATTTGCCTATGGTATGAGGGCAATTAAGGATATGATTGAAATTGTCAATGATGTCAGAAAATACTCTGATGACCCCTGGATTCTTAATTACACTAATCCTGCCGCAATTGTTGCATTGGCGCTTGACAAGGTATTTCCTAATGATAAGAAAATAATTAATATGTGTGATCAGCCTGTAAATCTTCTAAAATCATTTGGCAAAATGATCAATATAGACTATAAGACATTATTTCCAGTATATTTTGGTTTAAATCATTTTGGCTGGTTTAAGCATCTGTATGACCCAAATGGTGTAGATTTGGTCCCAAAAATCAGGGAGATGATTTTAAAAAACGGCTTTATGCCTGCCGATGCTGAGGAAAGGGATAAGTCGTGGCTCGATACTTATAATATGGTGAAGACAATGTTAAAGTATTTTCCTGACTATATTCCAAATACATATCTTCAATATTATTTGTATCCTGAGTACAAAGTAGCCCAGGCAAATAAGGATTTTACGCGGGCTGATGAAGTAATATGCGGCAGAGAAAAAATAGTTTTTGAAGAATGCGATAGAGTACAAAGGGATGGAACTGCTAAAAACTCGCTGATTGCAAAAAACGGGGCGCATGCCGATATGATTGTAGATGTAGCGAGGAATATTGCCTATAATGGAGGAGAAATATTTATCATGATAACTAAAAATAAAGGTGTAATATCAAACTTCAACCAGGAAGCAATGATAGAGTGTACCTCGATAGTAAATAGTCAAGGCGTTATGCCCCTTGCGTTTGGTGAAATCGATATTTTTACGAAAGGACTGATGGAGTGCCAATATGCCTATGAATTGCTTGCCGTAGAAGCATATTTTGAAGGTTCATATAAAAAAGCACTGCAGGCCTTAACATTAAACCGTACAATCTGTGATGCAGAAAAGGCCAAGGCGGTTTTAGATGATTTAATAGAAGCAAACAAGGGTTATTGGCCTGAATTTATATGAAACTAATAATTAATGCGGATGATTTTGGTTTAACAAATGGTGTTACTTATGGAATTTATGATGCAATTAAAAATGGTATTGTAACTTCGACAACTATGATGGTAAATACTTTGGCCAGTGAACTTGCAGCAGGACTTGTAAAGAGTGATCCGGAACTGAAAGTGGGACTGCACCTTAATTTAAGCTTAGGTAAGCCTCTCACTGTTTGCAAAAGCCTGGTTGATAAAAATGGAAACTTTATTAAGCCAAAAGAGTTGAAAAAAGATGAACAATACGATGAGAAAGAGGTTTACCGCGAGTTTGAGGCTCAGTACGTTAAATTTATTTTGCTGACGGGTAAAGAACCGACGCATATAGATTCACACCTTTATCTGCATCAAATCTTTCCAAAAGCGGAGAGGCAGGCAAAGAGGCTGAGCGAGGAAGTTGGTGTCCCACTCAGGCAATTTGATACAAAACAATACAAAGGTGTTTATTTTGAGGGAAGATTCAAACATAAGGAAGGCGAATCCATTGAAACGATGAAGGAAAAGTTCAAAAAGATTGTTGCTGAAAACTCGGAAAAGGAATACGTAGAATTGATGGTACATCCTGGATATGTCGACATTGAATTATTGAAAATATCTTCATATAATTTTTCCAGGGTGATGGAGAGTGCGGTGTTGGTGGACACTGAAATAAAAGAATATATGGAAAAAAATGCGATAAAGCTGATTAGCTTCGCTGAACTTGGAAGGGAGCAAGATGGCTGATATTGAAATTAAGAATCTGGTAAAAATATACGGGTATGTAAAGCCTAAATGGTTGAGAAAATGGAACGATAACCAGGTTCCAGAAGGCAAGCGTGCAGTAGACAACATTAGTATCAGGATACCGAGTGGAAGCTTTACTGTTTTCGTCGGTCCTTCAGGATGCGGCAAGACTACACTGCTGCGTATGATTGCCGGACTTGAGGAAATAACTTCCGGACAGATTAAAATTGGCGATGTTGACATAACCAACCTTGAACCTGGCGATAGGGGTATAGCAATGGTCTTTCAGAATTATGCGCTCTATCCCCATATGACGGTAAGGGAAAACATAGAATTTGGCTTGATAAATGCGAGGATACCCAGGTTTGAAATAAAGGAGCGTACGGATATGGCATTGAAAATGGTGGATTTGAGCGAGTTCCAAAATAGGCACCCTGCAAACCTATCGGGTGGTCAGCGCCAAAGGGTGGCACTTGCTCGAGCAATCTCGAAGATGCCACAAATATTTTTAATGGATGAACCACTTTCAAACCTGGATGCAAAGCTGAGATCCGAAATGCGCACGGAACTTATTCATCTTCACCGAAAACTGAAATCGACGTTTATATACGTAACACATGATCAAATTGAAGCGATGACAATGGGTGACAATATTGTTGTCATGAACGAAGGTAAAATAATGCAGCATGGAACGCCTACAGAAATCCACAATAATCCTTCTTGCGTATTTGTCGCCAGGTTTGTTGGCGACCCTGGTATGAATATTGTGACCGTCAATGAAAAGTATTCGATTGGTTTCAGGCCAAGGGACGTGATTTTCGATTGCAACGAGGAAAGCGACGACAAAATAGTTATTAGAGGCAGGATACTGAGTTTTGAAAACCACGGCTCAGAGTATTTGTACCAGGTGGAATTTAATGGTAAAACTGTTTTTGTAAAAGAACTTTCAAAGATCCAAAGAGCAATAGGCAGTGACATAGTATTTGCACTTTTGAAGGAAAATGTATATGTATTTGATAAGAATGAATTGAGAGTTCGCGATGAGAGAGTGATTGAGGAGGCTTATGGAGAATTTAAAAAAAGTTGGAGAAATTTATAACGAGTTTTGCAGGAAGATTGATGAACATAAGGAAAAAATAAAAGAATATTGCAAAACTCGGCCTGAAGGCTTCAAGAATCTTATCTTGAATGAAAAGCAGGAAATAAGGCGGCTGAGGATTGAGCTGAAGAAATATAGGAATGGGCTGTCAAAAGACGAACTTGAAGCTTATAATGACTACCGCAGGATACGTAAAGATATAAAGCGGTGTGAGAGGCTGAAAAAGATGGATAAACTGGGGGCAAGGATTTTCAGTAAAGTGAATGTTGCCTATATTTACATGATTCCAGCAGCTTTTGGTGCTATTTTTTTTACAATCCTGCCATTTATATTTATGGTTATCGGTTCATTTTTCAAAGTAAACCTTGTAAACCTTAAGGATTCGGAATTCAGGGGATTATGGAATTTTGAAATGATTTTCACTAGGGATACTCAGTTTATACAAGCGATTCGCAATACAATCATATTTGCATTTGTAACAGTAATAATGCTTATGGTTATAACTCTTCTCATGGCAGCATGGCTTTCTAAAAATACGAGGATACATAACTTTGTGCAAACCTTGATTTTTACTCCGCATATTTCATCAATGGTAGCAGTTGCAATTTTATGGGTACTTATGCTTGACAAGCAAGGCATTATAAATCAGGTACTTACAATTTTTGGAATAAGAGGACCAAATTGGCTGATGAATACAAGAACTTCGTTGCTGTCGATTGCAATGGTGACAGTATGGAAATCGATCGGGTATTATGTTTTAATAATAATTTCAGGTCTTCAATCCATACCCCCTTATGTATATGAAGCTGCAAAATTGGATAAGGCAAGCAAGTTTAGGATATTTACCAAGATCACCATACCTCTCCTTTCTCCGACCTTGATGTTTGTATTCACTATGAAGTTTATTAATGCGTTTAAGTCATTTGCCGCAATCGACCTGATGACACAGGGAGGTCCCCATGGTTCATCCATGGTGCTTGGTTATTGGATTTACAATACAGGGAGAGTAAAGTTCAATTACGGGTTTGCCATGGCAGGCTCAATTGTCCTGACAGTTATTGTATCATTGTTCACGATTGCTGCAAATAAATTTTTTAACAAAAAATTCGAGGGGTAGAAAAATGGAATTTGAAAGTTTGTCATTTAGTACGAATGCCTATTCCGCAAAGCACGTTGAGGTAACAAGAAAATTCATTTTTGTTACCAAGTTGAAAAAACGTGTGAAATATGTATTGAAGACATTAAATTATGTTTTAATGATAGGAACTGGGCTTATTTTTGTTTATCCTTTTGCCTGGATGGCATCGATGTCATTACGACCACTTATTGAGGCATTGTCCTTCGATCCAGGGCTCATTGTTAAGAATCCACAGTGGGATAACTATATATATGCCTGGAAACAAGCACAAATATCACATTATGTTGGCAATTCCATCAAGTATTCTATACTTGTCATTGGGCTCCAGTATTTTACAATTATTCCTGCGGCATATGCTTTTGCTACGATGAAATTCAAAGGGAAAAAGCTTCTATGGGCGCTGAAGCACCTTGAAATGATGCTACCGGCAGAGGCAACGCTTATACCTGTTTACTACTTTTACAGCAAGATGGGGCTTGTAGACACATGGACAGGATTAATATTGCCTTCACTGTTCGATATGTTCGGAATTTACATGTTTATGGCAGCATTCAAGCAGATTCCACAGGAAATCATAGAGGCGGCAAAGATGGATAAGGCCAAAAACCGGGTAATAATGTTAAAAATAATGCTGCCAATGGTAGCACCCGTATTAGTAGCTCACCTGATTATTTCGTTTATTAGTAACTGGAATGAATATTACTGGGTGCTTGTTATGACGAACTCGGAATCTATAAGAACATTACCCGTGGCTCTGAGAGGTTTAATCCACGTAGACGAAGGTGTTCCCGAATGGAATGTCGTGATGGCAGGTACGATGATACAATTGTCGCCTATATTGTTGATGTATATTTTTGCAAGCAGCAAGGTTAAATCAGCAATGGCGGGTGGAAAACAAAAGCAAAATAAAGTGCTATAGGGAAAAACTGGGTATCCAATAAATTTATTAATATAATGAGATAAACCATTTAAAAAGGAGGATATTAGCATGAAAAAATTAAGAGAAACTGCAACATTACTAATTGTGCTATTAATGCTATTCGCATTAGTGGCGTGTGTAGTCAAAAGCAACGTGTCAAGTATAGAGGATGGAGGCACAACTATTACGGAAAAAAGTGGGGGTGAGTCATCAAGTACAGGAGAAGTGGAAAAAACTACAGAAGGTAAAACTGTAAGCGGGACATCAGGTACCGTTGATAAGGAGCTGTATCCTACGGATAAGACATGGGAAATACTAAAAGCTAAGAATGCTAAACAGGTAAATATTACAGTATGGATTCCCAATTCTGCTACGTCCACAATGGGCGCAACGATTGGCGAACTTGCTGAAAAATATAACCGCGAGCAGGCTGAAAAGTATCCTGGGAAAAACATTACTGTTACGGTGGAATATCAAGGTACTGCAACTGCATTGAATACGAAATTGCAGGCTGCAATTATTGCCGGTAACAACCCTGTGGTATCTGCCATAGGAGTATCTTCTGTTCCACTTTATGATTCAAGAGCAGTAGATTTACGGAATGTTTTTTCGTACGAGGAAATACAGGGAATGAACCAGGGATTTCTACAATACTCTCTTTGCAACGGAAAGTTCATGTTATACCCATATTTCCCGAGTGCCAGCAATATTTTAGTGGTAAACAAGACGTTAATAGAGTCTAAAGGATTTACCCTGCCGACACCCGAGTCAATTATTAACGATCCCGCAAATTCCAACTGGACATGGGAAGAATTCAAGAGAATAGCTGTAGGAGTTAAAACGATTGATGCGGCTGATGACAGTAAAAGTATTTATGGCTTTGCATCTGGCAGTATAGATCCAATTGGAATGATGTTCCAACAGGGAGGAAAACTTTACAATGATACTGTTACAGCGATTGAATTTGACAAGGACGATAAATTTAAAACAGGACTGAAATTCTGGCGTTCACTTGTGACGGATGGTGCCATGAGAAATCCTAATTCGAGGGCGAACCATGGTACGATTATTTTATCCGAGTTTTATTCTGGCAATGTTGGAATGATTTTTACTACAAGTTCAAACTTAGCAACGATGAATTCCAAGGCAAAAGAGGCAGGTTTTGAAATTGAAGTACTGCCTTTCCCGAAGAAGACAAACTTCTATGTAAACCAGGGTGGTTCAGGCATAATCCTTCTTGATAATAGACCTCAGGCAGAAATTGAAGCCGGTACAGACTTTTTAAGATGGCTCAACAAACCCGAAAACGTAGCTTATATGTGTGCAAAATCCGGTTACCTCCCAGTCAACTTGGAAGCCTCAAACGACCCGGAACTCCGAAAGGTCTACGAAGAAACTCCCGCATTGAAAACGGTTGGTGAGTACATGGAGAAGTTTGGCATAAGATCACCGCAGGGCAAGGCAAAAGCCGCAGCTGACAAAAAGATAAACGATTATGCTAAGCAGATTTGGTCAGAGATTGACAAGCCAATCGAAGATATAGTTAATGAATTAATAAAGGAAGTTACCTATGAAATCGAGGCAAACAAGTAATGCGTAAAGATAATGGCCCTATAACTTTTTCAATAATTGGTTTGGGTGGACGCGGAAGCGTCTACCTAAACGCATTGGAGGAAGGCTTTAAGGGTAGTTATGTCATTAAGGGTGTAGCCGAGCCCGACAAGTCAAAACAAGTATGGATAAAAGAAAAATTCGGACTTTCTGAGGATTGTATTTTTGAAACCGACGAAGAATTCCTTGAACAAGAAAGGCTTTCGGATGTCGCAATTGTGTCGACGCAAGATAGGCTCCATAAAAGGGAAGTGATGAAGCTTCTCGATAAGGGATATGATATAATACTCGAGAAGCCTATCTCCACAAGTCTTGATGATGTTATGGAAGTGTATTGGCATGCGAAGAAATATCCACATCAGACCGTGGTGGTGTGCCATGTATTGAGATACGCATTGTTTTTCAATACTATAAAAAAAATAATTGAATCAAGAGAAATTGGGAATGTCGTAACAATAGCGCACAACGAGAACATTGGTTATTATCACTTTGTCCACAGTTACGTTAGGGGACCCTGGAACAATTCCTCTACCAGTGCGCCGCTTATGGTGACAAAGAGCTGCCATGACATGGATATCTTGCTGTATCTTCTCGGTGACAAGCATGCAAGACGTATTTCCTCATTCGGGGGATTATCGTATTTTAGCAAGAAGAATTTTGACGGAGATAAAATGGCGGAATACTGCGTGGATTGCAGTGTTGAAAAGACTTGCCCATATTCTGCAATAAAAATTTACACTGGGAATAAAATCAAGTCGGTTGTCTTTGACTTGTCAAGCGTAGAAAAAGTGCGCGAAAACCTTGGTTCTTCAAGGTATGGGCGATGTGTATTCAACTGCGATAATAATGTAGTTGACCATCAATCCACAATAATAGAGTTCGACGACGCCATAACCGCTACCTTTTCGTTGAGTGCCTTCACCGCAAAAGTCAACAGGACGCTAAAGGTAACTTGCGAGAAAGGCGAAATAAGGGCAGCGGAAAAGCCTTACGTAATTGAGGTAACTAATTTTTTGACTGGTGAAACAAAAAAACTTAACTTAAATATTGGTGAGAGCGGACATGGTGGCGGCGACAAAGGGTTTATTGCGAATTTTATGAAGGCATACCAAAAAGGCGATATGCTTACTTCGACTCTTGAACAATCGATTGAATCACATGTTATGGCATTCCTGGCGGAAAAGTCGCGGATAGAGGGCGGGGCTCCGCAAAATGTCTCACATTATATGGATTATATATTGAAATTTTAATAAAATAATAATGTTATATTTAGTATTTAAATTTAAAAGGCTTGAAAAGGGTATTGCAGAATGAATAACGAATATGAAGTTGCCCAACCCTCAACGAGAATAGTTGCATTCATTATTGACTTTTTGGCAGTTTTTTTGTTGTGGTATCTTTTTACTGAAAGAGATTTGGAAAAGGTTAATGCGTTTTTAGAGACACTTGATCCTGCCGTTGAGGGTTCAGGGGATATTTTAGCCGAGGAAGTTGCAAGGCTATATGTAATTTTTATTCTGAAATTTATTTTTGTGCAAACCCTGTATTACACGGTTGTACCTGCTATCATCGGCAGGGGGAAAACGCTTGGTAAGTTGATTTTCGGAATAAGCATGCTTGATGCAGGAACATTGAAGGAAGTAGCTCCGGGTAAGTTGATAGTGAGGGAGTTTTTGCTCAGATGCTTGTTTGAAACACTCCTTGTCGTTCCATCTATTGTTTCAGCCTTCCTGGTACTTTTTACGAAAAATACATCGGCGGTTCATGATCTCTGGGCAAAAACCGTGGTAGTTAAGGATTCATCTTTTATATACGACGAAGATGAATAAAGCCTTTAACCCTCAGCATAATTTGTGAGGTGAAAAATGAGGGAAAAAAAGATTGTATACATAAACCTGGATGGGTTTTCGTACTCATATTTCGAGCAGCTCAAAAAAAATGGAGGTGCACAGGGCTTTTGCTCATTGGCGCAGGAAGGGATATTATTTAAAAACTTGCGCAGTGGTCTGGTTTCAATTACAAATCCTATGCAGTGTGCGATTCTGTCAGGCGCCTGGAGCAACAAAACCCATAATTTCTATCAGCATTACGACCCGAAAACAAGGGAAGTTGTCAAGCACTATCGCACATTTGATGCAGAAAACATAGCCGAGGTTTTTATTAAAAACAACAAGAAAGTTGTGTCTATTCACCAATTTATGCTGGAAAACAACCCCTGCATGGAAGGTGAGTTTGACCGGGCATATATTAAATCTGCCGTTCCCCGCAGCACTTATGCTGACCGCTTTGCCATTTTAAAAAAATTGGTACTGAAGGAACCGGTAAAATCTGGCGAGGAGTACTTTGTGTATAACGAATTTCCGGACTTTGTTGCGCTGTATGTTGATGACCTAGATGCACTCGGTCACAATTGCGATTACGATGGGTATCCCAGGAGACATACACCCGAGGAAAGATATTTCGATATTGAAAAAAGGTTAAAGGGTATAGAGACTGAGATAGTTTCATTTGTCAGCCTGTGCAAAGCGGAGGGTATTTACGGCCAATTGCTTATACTTATAACGACAGATCATGGTATGACCCCCTTTTTCGGAAAATCTAAGTTGCCTGATCTTATAAGAGAAATAAACGCATTGGGAATAAAGACCGATACTCCTGATACTGTGGACGACAAAACGCAGGTTGTAGCGCTGCCTTATACTATCGAATGCTCACTGTATTATCAAAAACCATTATCGGCTGAGAATGAAGAGCTGCTTACAGCACTTCTCAATTCGCTTGACTATATCGATAAAGTATTCACAAAATCGCAGATGGTAAATGAGTACGGCTTTGACGAGCGGGGCCCCCAATTTTTACTGTCGCCTAAATACGGCATGCATTTTTATCATCGTGATTTGGAAGAGGGATATTACGGGGCGAGCCATGATTCCTTCGATGAAACCTCGCAGCATATTTTCGGGCTGCTTCTAGGTGAAAGCGTTTTACCCTCGGAATGTAATGAAAGGGTATATGCCATAGATCTTCTTCCCGGAGTGTTGAAACATGCCTGCGGACTTGAAATGAAGGACGCAACGGGGAGAATCTTTGAAAACTGGTTCAGGTAATTTAAAAAAATATAAAAAAGATAAAAAGAGGTGATGTTTATGTTATGTAGGATGAATTAGCTCTGTGTAATAATATTTATGGCAAGTTTGTTCGTTTTTATGAACAATATGCCATATTGATAACACCGGTATAACAAGAGGTTTTGACCTTGATGCCAGCAGTGACTACAACTGGGATGATCAATCAGGTATGATCCACATAAAATTTTATGATTATAGTGGTATTGATATAAGCGGATTGAAAACTGGAGATCTTCTGATTGTGAGAGGAATATTACAGAAAAATGACACTACTTCTCCATATAATTCCGGATATTTTGTCAGACTTAGGCAGCAGCAGGATATAGTCAAAAGGTCCGAGAACCCCAGGAGAACAGTGTACATACACCTGGATGCATTTAGAAATGATTATATTGGAAGGACTGGTTGGGATACTTCTACTCTTGAAAGTCTAATTAACGATGCTATAATATCCGGAGTATTAGACATGTTTTTTATCAGGAAATCTACATCTCTTGTCGGCCTGCTCTCAAAGCCGCTAATGCTGTAGAGGAATAAACCACCCTTCAGTATAAGGTTCTTGCTGTATTGTGAATGCTGCAGCCTTCTTAAAAACTCCTCCTGGCAGAACAATTGCAGAGTAAGCTGAAAATCCTTCCCGGTACTTCTGGACTTGTTTTTCAGCCTGTCGAGTACTAAATGCGCCAAATCGGCCATTATAGCCACACTCCCATCCATTGTTGTACTTTTTTATATACGCGGAGATTTTTTGAGTACATAATCAGCTTCCGGATATCTCTGGAACTATCTTTGAGGTAGTTCTGAATGGCTTTATTCAGAATCTCCTGGTCGATTTTATTGGAATATCGAAGAACATCGCAAATCGTCCTTTCCCTGTCATATATGCGGACAGGACTATTATTCATACCCTCTTGAGCTACACCTAGCTTAAGAATATGTGGCATGACATAATAGGGTTTAATGGGTGGATAGTTGATTTTCAGTCTTTTCTTGTTAATATCCCTGTTAAATGCCAGATGCCATGCATCTGGAGTCCTGTCGGTATAACCGTAATATGAAAGAGCGCTGTGCATACAGACAACGCAATCGGGAAAGAGCCTGTGGATGATTTCCAGGTCATCCTTTGTTCCATCCTCGGTCCACTCATATACACCCCTTTTAATCCTGGATACCATACCCTTTTTACACAGGTCGTCCAGGTATGCATTGTGTATACCATGGCTTGTTATGTCTGAGGTTCTCGCTATTCCGTTTTGTTTTTTAAATATTTCTTTAATTGCATCATATTGTTTCATAATATCACCTGTTAAAATATACTCATATATTAATATAATGCGGATATTTTAACAAAAGAATACCAGTTTTTTTATTTCCCGTCAAGAAATTCTGTTAAAATATCTGCAATTAAATATATAATGCGGATATTTTAACATATTATATATCGGCTGGGACATCGCACCCAGCCTGATATATAACTGTTGTTTCAGAGTTTAATGCTTTCAAGAAGCATATATATCTTTTGTATAATCTCTTCGTTGCTCATTGATGACGGAAAGAATTTCAGCAGTTCAGTTCTTTTGAAGCTGATGGACCTGCTTTTTGAATCAGGCTTTTTCTTCATTATTTCTGAAATTGTTTCCTCAGTCAGACCGCTATCATTATTGGTTTTCCGTAATACTGAGGCCTTTTCATTGTCCAGGCGCTGCACACTGTTTTTCTTAATATATTCAAAAAGCAGCTCCTGGCTACCTCTTTTAAGATAGGATAAGTCAACGCCTGCTCTTATGCTGAAGCTTCCGGCATCAAGCATTTCAAGCAGTTGAGGAATGAGTTCGGTGAGCCGGATGTATTTGAATACCTGTACGCCGGCCAAGCCCTGCTGTTGTCCAATTAAATCCCTTGCCTTGGCGTTTCTTTTATCATCTTCTATCAAGTCTACACGTTTCCCCTGCCGTTTTAAAGCTTCCACTGAAAATATTGAAAAAGTTTTTACTGATAAGATTAATACCGTAGATGTAACTGTTATTGATAAGAGGCTTGATAAACTCGTGGACGAAATGGAGAGGCAGGTGAAGCTCAATTTAACAGCTGCATTAATGATGGCAGTGGGTCCTCTGTGTAAAGTTGTAAGTAGATATATGGTAGGGGTAAGTACAAGAGGTTGCTGGACAGAGGAAATTGTAATTGGAAATGAAATAAATCATGCTTGGAATGAAGCATATGTTGATGGGAGGAGGATAATCATTGATACTAGTTCCGGTATTGCTCCAGTGTCTTAGGAGTAAGTGGAAGGGATTTGAGAGTATAGAGGGAGTTTTAGCTACATGTTTTTACATGTATGGGAAAAAGCCATAAATGATTAATTAGTATTATTTTTTAATCCGCAAGTTTTTATTATGAAAGTTTAGAATTATGTGGTAAAATGTTGGTGTGCCGGAAGAAGGATAAGAGCATTATTGTTTTTTACAAACGAAGAGAAGCCAATAAGTATCTGAAAGAATTGAAGTTATCACCTATTTAGGTCGTATATATAAAGGATTTGGAGGAATAGGAAATGAAAGATAAAAGACCGGTTGTTTTAGTTGTGATGGACGGTATAGGAATAAGTAAAAGTGAGTATGGAAACGCGGTAAAGGCTGCATATATGCCTTTCTGGAATGGTAACAGAAGTGAAAAGTTTGACGAAGCGCTTGAAGTATTTGAGGAAGTACCCTCAGACAAAGTACCGTTTGAACAGCGTCCATGGATGAAAGCAGCAGAAATAACAGATAAACTGATTGATGCTGTACAATCTGGTAAATATACTTTTTTCAGAGCTAATTTTCCTAATGGAGATATGGTAGGACATACCGGTAATTTTGCTGCTGCAATAATTGCTGTTGATTTGTGCCTTAAAAGGATAATCCAGGCGGTTGATGAAGTGGGCGGAATACTGATTATCACTGCTGATCATGGAAATGTAGATGAGATGTATGAGAAATCTAAGGATAATGAAGTTCCTAATGCTAAAACTGCTCATACATTAAACCCTGTTCCGTTTATCATATATGATAAGTTAGAAAAGCATGAAATAAAGGAAGGCAGTTTCGGACTTGCTAACGTTGCTCCTACAGTAGTGACATTTTTTGGCATAAAAAAACCGGATATGTGGGAAGAGAGTATGTTGGTATATTAATCATGATTGATTATATCTATAGGCAGAAATTGTTGAATATAGGATATAGGGGGGTATTACAGCGTTTACCTTCCTTCAAATGGTTCATTGCTGACAATGTGCTTTAACTTGCGAATGTCAGGGGGTAAAAAATGGAGATAACAAAACCTAAAATGATCATGTTTGATTTTGGAGAAACCATACTGAAAAGTATCAGAACAGACTTTCTTAAAGGTACGCACCAAATTCTGGAGATTTCTGAAAATCCTAATGGTGTTACGTCTGAGGAGATACAGGAACTAGCGGATAGACTGAATCAGGAGCTCTACGGCTACCGGGACCAGTTACTCCTGGAGGTAAGCTGTCAAAGCTTTCAACGGTACATCTATGAATATTATGGTGTAAAGTTAACCCGCCCGGCTGATGAACTGGAACGTATTTTCTGGGATGAAGCTTTTACATGGACTCCAACTGAGGGAATACTGGATTTATTTAGGTATATGGATAAAACAGGTATACGTAAAGGCATTATCAGCAATATTTCTTTTACTGGTGATATCATCCGGTATGAGTTAAATAAGCATATGCCGGATATAAGTTTTGACTTTATTATAGCAAGTGTTGACTACTGCTTCAGGAAACCTTCTTCACGTATATTTGAACTGGCTTTGAAAAAAGCAGGCTTATCATGCCGTGAAGTATGGTATGCAGGGGATAGGTATGAGTATGATGTTAAAGGAGCAGCAGCTTGTCAGCTACATCCTGTATGGTACAATACCTGCGGCAGTGATAAAGAGTCCTCCTGTGATATTAGCTTTCTTTATATTACAAACTGGTCTGAGTTAATAGAGATAATAGAGAAATTATAGTGAAGATAGCCAAAAGTATTATTGTGTGGAATTCATGATAAGTATGCTATAATAGAAATGGGCACAGCCGAATAATGAAAGGCTTGTCGTCAATGATGATATTTATGTTCACTGGTATGACTGCATAAGCGATTATGTGTTATAAAAGGCATATTCATTCCGCTAACCGCTCTCAATTGAGAGCGGTTTCTCTTTGCAAAACAATAAGAGGTATAAAAGATACCTGTATACTTTTTAAGAATAAATCCTTTCGGACTATAGTGAATACTATATATTGTCACATTCAAATGGTATAATTATATAAGATGATAAAGTTTAACAGGTGGTTTAATGAAAATCAATAGGCTGCTTGAAATAACTATAATATTGCTTAATAGAAGAACTACTACAGCAAGAGAACTGGCTGACAGGTTTGGAGTTTCCACAAGAACAATATACAGGGATATAGATGTTTTATCCTCTGCGGGAGTTCCTGTGTTCACTAATAAGGGTATCCGATGGCATAATCTAAACGAAAAAGAAAAGACTGAACTGAAAATGTGAAATAATAATACAAAATTAATAAAACATGGGGTGGTTACTTTGGGAGAAAGCAAAAAAGTAAACAAGCAGGGATTGACTGAAGAAGAGTTTTTATTAGCTTATGATGCAAGTAAATATGACAGGCCTTCAGTTACTGTAGATATAATTGTTTTTACTGTGACAGATGAAGAAAACAGAAACTGCAGGGAACTTACAAAAAAGGCATTAAAGCTACTTATGATTAAAAGGGGTGATCATCCGTGCATTGGCCAGTGGGCACTTCCGGGAGGCTTTGTTAATATGAATGAAAGCCTGGATGAAGCAGCTTTGAGGGAGCTAAAGGAAGAGACAAACATTGATAATATATACCTTGAGCAGCTTTATACCTGGGGGGATGTAGACAGGGACCCGCGCACGAGAGTTATAAGCGTTTCATACGTATCCTTAGTAGACAGCTCAACCTTGGATGTAAAGGCCAATGATGATGCCGATGATGCCAAGTGGATGACGGTTTCATGCAAGTTATACCAGCGACAAAGGACAGTTATTGATAAGGGCTATACTCTGGAACAGTTATATACACTTATTCTTTCAAATGCAGAAGAAAATCTGTCCGCGATTGTAAAAAAAGTCAAAACTGTGGAGGGAAAAATAACAAAGATTAAACAGGAAGTGCTTGAATCCAACGGCATAGCCTTTGACCATGCAAAAATAATAGTCTATGCAATTGAAAGGCTTCGCAATAAAATAGAGTACACTGATATAGCATTCAACCTGATGCCGGAACTATTTACCCTGACTGAACTTCAGCAGGTATATGAAATTATACTCGATAAAAAAATGTCGAAAACCGACTTTCAAAAAAAAATTGCTGGTATGGTGATTGAAACCAATGAATATACAAAAGATGCGGGGCACAGGCCTTTAAAACTGTTCAGGTTTAATCCCAAGAGCAAAAAACTTATTCGTGGATAATTATGATATATTAGAAGATCACATTCTTGCACTATTTCGGCAGCACTGTATTCATCATATACCAAGGTGGAAATTCTACCTGCAAATATATCATCCAGGTATGAGAGCCTGTTTTTATTTATATCCATGGCGCAAGAAGTGGTAATGAGCCATTAGCCAGTTGCACTGTTTTGAAGATGCTTTTTGAAAACTAAACATCGTAATAATTTTAATATAATTTAATATAATAGTTTATGATTTGTTTGTGTGAACACTCCTGACTTCAGTCATGAGATGAAATGCAAACTACTTGATGAATAAATAAAATATAAGTATAATTAAGTATAATATAGAAAGAAAGCGAGGGTAGCATAACCAAACTTCTCAAGAATCCTGCGACTTTAGTCGTGGGAGGTTCAAAATCTTAGAAATAAATTAAAATAAGGAGAAATTATATGAGTAGAACTAATGTACAATCTATTGAATTTACAAAGGACTACTTGGAAGATATATTAAATAAAATAAAGAAGCTAAGAGTCGGTGTTATAGGAGATACCTGCCTTGATGTATATTGGGAAGCGGATATGACTCTAAGTGAACTCTCCAGGGAGACACCCCATTTTCCCCTTCCGGTAGTAAATGAGAGAATGTCGCTGGGAGGTGGAGGAAATGTTGCTGCAAATGTACATGATTTGGGAACTAACAGTACGTTAATGCTTACAGTTATAGGTGAAGATTGGCGTGGAGAACAACTAATAAAGCTGTTTTTAGAAAAGGGTATAAGTACAGATAATGTTATTATTTCAAACAAAGTAACTACTCCTGCCTATTGTAAACCAATCAGGAAAGGAATATCGGATATTGCATATGAAGATCCCAGGCTGGACTTTGAAAACAGGATACCAATAGGCAAAAGTATTGAAGATAAGGTTTTAAATGAATTAAATGAAATTATTGATAAAATTGATATCCTGTTAGTTGTAGATCAGTTAAAAAATGGAGTTGTAAGCCAGGCAGTAAGGGAGAAGCTTTCAAATATATCACAAAAAGGAATACCTGTAGTGGTTGACAGTCGTAATAGGATATCTCTTTATTTGAATGTTATAATAAAGCCTAATGAGGTAGAGGCTGTATCTGCCGTATACCAAAGGTTAGGGCTTAATGAAATAAATTATGACGTTGTATTAAATGCAGTATTTGAATTGTACAAGAAAACGGCAAAACCTGTTATAATTACTATGGGTTCTAAAGGTGCACTTTGGTATGAAGGCAAGGATATAATTGAAGTATCACCTTACCCGGTAGAACCACCAATTGATATTGTCGGGGCTGGTGATACTTTTATGGCTGCATTTTCATGTGCTTTTGGCTCAGGAATACCGGGACCAGTATCTGTAGCTTTTGGCAATCTTGCTTCCAGTATAGTACTTAAGAAAATTGGTACTACAGGTACAGTAACACCTTCAGAAATATTTGAAAGATTGGAAAGTCTATAAACATATTAAAAGGAAATGTGTTATGAAAAATATGTCTATCGAACCATCAGATGCAGTTTCATATTTACATGAGGATAAACTGCGAAAAAAAGCGGAAGAGTTTATCATGGTGTTGAAAAAGTGGGGCATTGAAGTTGAAATTACTATGATAAGAGACTACTTGATAAAACTATTAATAGAAAAGGACAGCGTAACTTATGGAAACTTAATTATAGACTATAAGGCCAAAAAAGATTCTTTCTCAATACGTACACAGGAACTAAAAGACAAGTCAATAGAGGATACCTTATTTATACTTTGGGAAAAAGTCGAAAAAGCAAGCAAACTTTCAGATGAAACTTCAAAAAACGGATTCCCTGAAAATGTACTCTCACAAGAGTATGGACATGAGAAAGATAAATATGAGATTTATGTTGACGGTTCATTTGCCGATGATTGTGTAGGGTATGGCTTTGTTATTTTAAAAAACGGTCAGCTTTTAAAAGAGTTATCCGGTCTGGTTACAGATGAGCTTTTTACAGGTTCGAGGCAGGTAGGTGGTGAAATTATTGCTGTAATGGAAGCTTTGGCATGGTGTAAAACGGAACACATTGACAATATTTCAATTTTTTATGATTTTGATAACTTGAAGAAATGGGCTACCGGTGAATACTCGGCCAATACTCCAATGACAAAGGTTTACAGGGAGTATGTACAAAACTGTGGTATCAACATTCAGTGGAATAAGGTGCCTGGCCATTCGGGTGTAAGATGGAATGAAAGAGCTGATGAACTAGCAAAGAAAGGGGCAAGTAAATGATTTTTTTCAATTTTCTTCGCCATTTGTAGGTTTTTCTGTTGTTTTATTCGCGGTATTTTTGAATCTAAACTTGTTGCCAAACGCTATAGTAAACCCAAGGACAATTAATATTACCGGAATTATGTATTTCTTCAATCCAAAAATTAAAACCTTGTCTAATGTTTGTACAAAAAATATGAGGGAAATACTTCCAAGTATCCCTACAGGTATAAGAAGTTCTTTTTCTCTTGAACCAAACCAATACAATTCAAATAAGCCCAAAGCCACAGCCAGTATAAATCCCGGCCAGAGTATATGCCACAGCCCATAGAGAGTTGATACCTGGTTGACGATCCCTACACCAAGCAGAATTCCGCCGGGTACAAGCAATCCAGGGTCTTTTTTGTCCCCTGAAAAGAACGCAATGTGAAAAATAGTACCCGGGATAATAAGGAAATATGTTGCCCAAAATTTGCCTATACTTAAATCCAAAGTTATAATGTCAAAATTCCTTAGTAAAAGTGCTGTACCAAGTATAACAAGTATTGTTCCAAAAACAGCGTTAAATTTTTTTTGCATAAAAGCTCCTCCTTAGACTATTATATTAACCAAATAAATAAACAAATAATTAATTAATTTACTTAAAAATATATTACAATTATATATTTTCCACATATTATGTCAAGACATCGGACTCAAAGCC
>JABUEW010000056.1 GCA_013314855.1 Bacillota bacterium
CGGCGAGCAAACAAGTATTGCAAATACATGTTTATTAATGTATAATGTATATATATAATGGAGGTGTATAATATGGCTATCAGAACACAAATTTATTTACCTGAAGAGCTTCATAAAAATTTGCAGGAAAGAGCTAAAGCCACTGGCAAATCAATGGCAGAGCAAATCAGGGAATCCTTGGTTTTATATTTTGCCGAAGTGGATGCCAATACTCCCAAGCCTAAGGACCCTATATGGCAATTAGCAGGCAGGGTTGAAAGCAAAAATCATGACCTTTCATCTCATCATGACGATTATCTTTATCCGGAGAAAGGAAATGAGGCATGAAGCCGTTTTTTATTGATACATCAGGCTGGTGTGCCATATATGATAAATCAGATGATAACCACAAAATAGTCATCCCTTTCTGGAACAATGCAGCCGTAAAAAACGGCACATTGTATACCAGTGATTATGTAATAGACGAAACCCTTACACTTCTCAATCTCAGGATTAATCATACATCGGCAGTGGAATTCGGACGCATAATACTTGCAAGCAAGGTCATAAAAATTGTTCCTGTAACAGCGGAAAGATGGGAAAATTCATGGAATCTCTTTATCAAGTACAGCGATAAAAATTTTTCATTTACGGATTGCACCAGCTTTATAATAATGAAAGAGTTGGGTTTGAAAGAAGCGTTTACTTTTGACAGGCATTTTCAACAGATGGGGTTTTCTTGTGTTCCATAGTGTTCCATAGGCTCCTATCTTCCATTATTACTAAGACAAAACATGGTTGCATATCTCACCGTCAAGTCCTATTATCCAAAATATACGAAGAATCTTTGGGAAATAGACCTGGTAGAACTTTTCCGGAATGTAAACAAACTGAAAAAGCGCTACCTGAGCAAAAATAATTTCAAACATATTATAAAACAAATAAGTTTATAAAAGTATGTTTTTACTCATATTTCGCTAACATATTATGTTAACCATACAATTAGTATATAATAATTGTATTTCCCAATATTTTCATGCAATAAAGCTAATCATCAATCATATTTTATGTAATGACATATAAGGAGCGGCAGTGCTCCGTCTATACATAATTTGATTTTTTCCTGTACATTTATTGCCACTTGCATTCCCTCTACTGTTAGTTTATTATTATTACATTGACATATACAGTAGATTTAATGCATTGGTATTTGTTGGTTAATTTATACCTTTCCATTTACTGTATCCGAAAAATAAGGTACATGGAAAATTTAACTTAATTATTGACCATTATAAAACAAAACTACTAGGGTAAGAAAGGAAACTTTTTAATGCTGCTTCATGGGAATTTTATTAATAGTATTGATAATGAAAAAGGCTCTGCGACTTTTTTATTTTGGGGAGAAAAGGGTAGTACATTATATAAGAGGCGTGGAAAAATTTCGGGAAATGCACTTCCAATATATCCGGGATTAGCTAAAACAGATGAGGTTATTCAATTTCTGGGCCAGGAAATGGAAGAGGAAGAACCCATTATTAAAAATATTTCCGCCGTAATATTCAGACTTGAATCATATGAATTAAGTGAAATAAATGAAGCGAATGAGAGGGATAGAACGGATGCGAAAGATAGAACGGATTGGATGAATGGGTCGGATGAGACAGATGATACGGATGGCATAGATGAATCGAATGGTTCGGATGAGCCAGGTGAAGTGAATAGACAGGGTGATATTAACCACATTTTTCCCTATGAAATAAAAGGTGTCGCATATACTCCCTGGTCTACATTAAGTATCTTGTTAACTATTGAAGATAAAGCATCACAGCAAGCGGAGCTTGAATTAGCTCCTGAAATAATTTATTGGGCTCGGTGTGCCAAATTTGCACTTGAATTAATTGTAAAACACAGGTATTACCCTGAAATGGGAATAAACAAACAGGGTTCCCCGTATTCGTATTGGAGTATGCTTGCAGATAGGAGTGAGGATAAGGAACGGCTTAAAATCCTATGTACAGGAATGCCACCATCCTGCAGGGCTGTTTTCCCTTTAATACCATCAATGGATGGGTTATTGGAAAGTTACAGGTGTCCTGGTTCCGGTAAAATTTTAGAATCGTTTATAAACTGGCTAATAAATTATATTCTTGAGGATGTTGTATTAGGCGAAGAGGGCATTGAATTATATACCAGGCTTAAATCCGACGAAGAGAGGGCATGGGTAAGGTCCATAGGGTATGATAGATGTGTTCTCAAATTTGAAGGTGGTAAAAAAGCACAGGACCATGTGTATGAAGTGTATGAAGGCCATAAAATGTGGAAGTCTTCTCTTAAAGCATCTTTGATAGAACAACCTTTTAGAACCTGTTTCAGAATAACCCCGCCTGAAGGAAAAGAAAAGGGCTGGAAATTGGATTACCTGCTCCAGGCAAGGGATGATCAAAGCCTTTTAGTCTCTGCTGAGGAAATCTGGAAAAAAGCGGGAGGCGTGACTGCTTTTTTGCAAAGGAATTTTGGGAACCCACAAGAAAGGCTTCTTGAGGATTTAAGTATTGCTTCCAGAGTTTTTGAACCAATCCTTGAAAGCCTTTATTCTGCGAAGCCTACCGGATGTATACTTTCTACAGAACAGGCTTACAGTTTTTTTAAGGAAGGTGCAGTACTTCTTGAAGAAAACGGATTCGGCATAATTGCTCCTTCATGGTGGAAAAAGCCTGCCAATATATCACTGAGGCTTAAAGTCGGCGTTAAGGGAAAATCCCAGGGTGCAGTGTCAAAAAGCATTTTGAACCTTAATACGCTTCTTGAATATGATTGGAAAGCTGCCATAGGTGATGTGGTACTCAGTGATGAAGATTTCAAAAAACTTTCCAAACTTAAAGTTCCCCTTGTAAGAGTAAGGGGTGAATGGGTCCAGCTTAACCGTGAACAGATAGAAAAGCTTGAGGAAATTTGGAAAAGAAAAGGACAGGATGATACTATAAGACTTGGTGATATATTGAGGATGGGATTGGGCAATGAAGAATTAGTAGAGGGTATACCGGTTGATAGTATTGCAGGTGATACGGAACTGGCTGATTTTATGCAGAAACTTTCCTGTGTGGACAAGCTTAAAGAATTACCTCCACCTGAAGGATTATGCGGAAAGTTGAGGCCATACCAGAAAAGAGGTTTTTCATGGCTTGCATTCTTAAGGGAAAGAGGTATAGGTGCCTGTCTTGCAGATGATATGGGTCTTGGGAAAACAGTACAGTTGATTTCTCTTGCCCTTTTTGAGCGGCAGGAAAAAATGACCGACAGGCCGACCCTTTTGATATGCCCTACTTCTGTAGTAGGAAACTGGATAAAAGAGCTTGAGAAATTTGCACCCGGTTTGAAGGTTATGCTTCACCATGGGCAAGGGAGGAAAAGCGGCAGCAGTTTTACTGAAGAGGCATTATGCCATGATATGGTAATAAGCACATATTCCCTTGTGCATAAGGACGAGGAAGAATTTAAGAGTGTGAATTGGGCAGGCGTGGTCCTGGATGAGGCTCAGAACATCAAAAACCCGGGATCCAAACAAACAATGGCGGTAAAGAAATTAAGAGGAGATTACCGTATTGCATTGACGGGGACACCAGTGGAAAATAGGCTTTCAGAGCTGTGGTCTATTATGGACTTTTTAAATCCCGGGTATCTGGGCAACAATACTTATTTTAGAACCCATTATGCTGTACCCATTGAGAAAGACCATAATGCGGAAAAAGCTAAAAAGTTAAAATCCATTATTGCTCCTTTCGTACTGAGAAGATTAAAAACAGATCCGAATATAATTAAGGATCTGCCTGAAAAGATTGAAACAAAAGTATATTGTGGACTGACAAAAGAACAGGCAACACTTTATGAGGCTGTTGTACAAGACATGCTTGAGAAGATTGAAGAGTCGGTTGGTATTGAAAGAAAAGGTATGGTTCTTGCAGCACTTTCAAAACTGAAACAAATTTGCAACCATCCGGTACAATTTCTAAAGGATGGAAGCAATATTGAAGGAAGGTCTGGTAAATTGGAAAGGCTTTTCGGCATACTTGAGGAAATACTTGCAGAAGGAGATAAAGTCCTTATATTTACCCAGTTTGCCGAAATGGGTCAAATCCTTAAAGATGTCATTAAAAAGCAATTCAAGGCTGATTCATATTTTTTGTATGGGGGTGTGCCCAGAAAGACCAGGGAAAAAATGATCGAATCCTTCCAGAATGATAAAAAATCTCCCCAGGTTTTTATATTATCTCTTAAAGCAGGAGGAGTAGGATTAAATCTGACAAGGGCAAGTCATGTTGTGCACTTTGACAGGTGGTGGAATCCTGCAGTAGAGAATCAGGCTACCGACAGAGCCTTCCGTATCGGACAGAAGAAGAATGTGCAGGTACACAAGTTTATATGTTCAGGAACTCTTGAAGAGCGTATTGATAAAATGCTTGATGAAAAGAGAGAATTGGCCGAAACTATTGTGGGTACAGGTGAAGAGTGGTTGACCGAAATGACTACAAAAGAACTTGGCGAACTTATGAAGTTGAATTATAATGATATGCTGATGGAAGAGGACTGAGTTTATAGCAATGCAATGCAATGTAAATTAATATATTAAGCATATTCTGTAAAGGAGAATTAATTAGTATATGGGTAGAAATAAAAAAGATGAATTCGGAAGCAGCTGGTGGGCGCAGAAATGGAATAATGCTTTGGCAAGTTATGGGTGGAGTAACAGGCTGCAAAGAGGCCGCTCTTATGCAAGGACCGGACATGTACTGGAGATCAGCTTAAAACCCGGGCTGGTGGAAGCAAGAGTGCAGGGAAGCAGGCCAAGACCTTATAATGTAAAAATACAAGTAGACAAATTGGCACCTTGGGAATGGGAAGATGTAATTGAAAAGATGGCCGAAAAAGCTATATTTTCTGCTAAACTACTAACCGGTGAGATGCCGGAAAATATAGAGGAAGCTTTTGTTTTGGCAGGAACTCCCCTTTTCCCTACATCTTCCAAGAGCATCAAGACAAGCTGTTCATGCCCTGATTATGCAAATCCCTGCAAACATATTGCTGCAGTGTATTATGTAATTGGCCAGGAGTTTGACAGAGACCCTTTTATGATATTCCGACTGAGAGGAATGGAGAAGGATGAATTGATGGAAGCCTTGAGAAAAGCCAGGGGCGGGGATATCGGGATTGGCAAAAACAATGAAGATATGGATGATTCTATAAGCATTGAAGAACTGCAGAAAGAAATGAAAAAATTTAAAGGCCTGGATGATGCAGTTATTAACATGGCTTTTTCATTTACTTCTCCAAAAGTGCCTTATAGTATAATAAAACGTCTGGGAGCATTACCGTTCTTTAAAGAAAAAGAGGACTTCGAAAAGTTGATGGCTTTATATTATGATGGAGCTGCACAAAAGGTAAGAAAGCTGCTGGATGAAAGATAAGGCAGATGATTAAAGATACTGCCGGGTTTTCCATGAGCAAAAGTGATGTGGAAGAGTTAATAGAAATACTGCATAAGAACTATGACGGATACCTGTTTTCGGAATGGGTAGTTGTGTTTGTGGCGGATAAATGTGTTTGTTAAATGGAGATGTAATCAATAGTCTTAATATATGATAAAGTTACTATATAAAATTTAATATTCTGGAGGAAAGATACAATGATTGATGATTTTGGTAAAATAGAGCAATTCACGGAAGGTGAGGCAATAGAAATAGTGTTAGAAGATCATCCTGACCTGCGGTTGCTATGGGAACGGCGGCATTTAGTAAAAAGTCCTGTTGAAATAAATAAGACAAACCCTGTTTTGCACATATTATTAGAGTCTATAATTGAGAATCAAATATTAAAAAATGATCCACCGGAGACAAAACTTGCTTTAAAAAGATTAATGGAAAACGGTATGTCACGTCATGCTGCTCGAACAGCAATAGTTTCTGTATTTATTAAATATTTGTTTAATACCTTAAAAAATCAAATTTCATTTGATAAAGAAAACTATTCGAGACAATTGAGATTATTAGGGAGAAAAATTAATAAAGTTGGAAGAAACGATCCTTGTCCGTGTGGCAGCGGAAAGAAATTCAAGCATTGCTGTATAGAGGAATTTAAACATATTTTGCCTATGCAGGGTGGAATGATTTCTCAAATTAAGGCGAATGAAAAATTAATTTTGGGAGCTGGACATTATGCAACCCTGGGTTATCTTAGGAAGGCAAAGATAGACGATCCGATTTTGTTATTGGAAAACAGGGCCCATGTATCCGCTTTTTTGGAAGAAAACGGTGACATAGAGGGAGCTTACATGGCATTGAAAGAAAATATTGCTTTTGTAGAGAGCCTGGGAGACGAAAAATTAACAAGAAATGCTTATACGGATTTATTATTTTTATGCCAAAACAACCCAGAACTTGCAGAAGAGGGGATTGAAGTTATAGAAAAGCTTTTGCCCTTATCAAGCAGTGAAGAAGAAAGAGGAGAGTTACGCTGTGACAGGGCAGATTTTCTGGAAGAGCTGGGTAAGATAGACGAAGCTGAAAGTGAATATGAATCAATTTTTAAAGATATGCCGGAATGGTACTTTGGACAGTATCGTTATGCTCTTTTCTTAGAAAATATAGGGAGGAAGAATGAAGCCATAGAAGTATTAAAACAATTAAAGTCAATAGGAGATAAATTGGATAGGTTTATTTATGATGCTGTTGTTGAAGCCTTGGAAGATATGACTTGATTAAAAGGTAAACACAGGTGGAAGGGAGGTTATAATTGAACTGTAACAATTTAAAATGATATAATATGTGTGTTGGTAATTATACCTGAGCTAGGAGGGTAATAGCAAGATGTCCAATAAGGTTACAATTTATACAATAGCTAAAGAAGCTGGAGTTTCAGTATCAACAGTTTCCAGGTTTCTTACAGGTAGTGCAAATATCCAGGAAGAGAAGCGTAGAAGAATAGAAGAGACCATAAAAAAATATAACTACAAGCCAAGTGTTATTGCCAGGAGCCTTTCCAACCAGGAAACGAAGATGATTGGATTCATTCTCCCGGATGTCACTCACCCTTTTTATGGGACTGTGTTTGTTGAGGCGGAAAAATATGCCATGGAATTGGGATACACAATTCTACTGTGCAATACAATAAATGATAACATGCTCAACAATACTCATATGGAGGAAAATTATATTGGTATATTGTGCCAAAAAATGGTAGATGGAGTTATAATGATGGGGGGACATATTAACGAGACAAAAGTTGAACCAGGGTATTTGCAAAAGCTAATCAAGCTGATTGAAAGTGTTCCAGTGGTAATGATTAATGGAGAGATAGAAGGGCTTGACTGCTACAGGATTATCACAAAAGATGAAGTGGGCATACGGGCAATGATTAATTACCTTGTATCTCTCAAGCATACGAAAATAGGGTTTATAGGAGGAGTCCTTGGAATTCAACCAACTGAAAAAAGGCTAAAAGCAATAAAAGAGGCTATGACAGCAAAAGGCCTGGAATTTAATGATGAATGGTTTATAGAAAGCGGATTTGATATCAATGCAGGAATATGTGCATTTGAAAAGCTTTTGCAGATGAATGATCGGCCCACTGCAATTGCGTGCATAAATGACCTTGTAGCAATCGGGGCAATTTATACTGCTACAAGGTTCGGGTTAAAAATACCTCAAGATATGTCAATAGTAGGTTTTGATAATATTTACCTGAATGAATACATGATACCAAGAATAACTACGGTTGGCATTAATCTAAAAGAAGTAGGTAAATATGCAGTTGATATATTATATCAGCGATTAAACGGCAAAAATCCAGAAAAGGTAATTGAATTAGAAACACAGCTGGTCATAAGAGACTCATGTATAATTGCCAAATCGGAAAAGGAATTATAATTATGGCTAAATTGAAACCGCTTTCATTAAAAGAATAAAAATAGTTTCCATTTTACCTAAAAATTTTTTTTCTAATCATTATTGACAAATCGGATGACTTATGATATGCTTAAAATAAGCATTTATATTTTACCACTTCATAGGTCGACATTGTAAAACCGGTTTCATTAATTTTCTCGTGGTAAAATTTTTGGGGGTTAGCTATTATCATGATACAAAAAAAGAACGGGGTCTCCCTCGATAAAAGAGGAATTAAAATTAATGGACAATATAAAATTTTATTATGTGCCTCTCTTTTTTATTTTCGTATACCCGCTGGCCTGTGGCGCGATCGAATGAGGAAAATCCGTACTTTAGGATATAATTGTATTGATGTTTATTTCCCGTGGAATTACCATGAACTAAGAAAAGGTGAGTGGTCTTTTTCTAATCAGCGGGATGTTGACCTGTTTTTAACCATGGCGAAAGAAGAAGGGCTTTTTGTAATTGCCCGGCCGGGGCCTTATATATGTTCAGAGTGGGACGGCGGCGGTTTAC
The DNA here is from genome assembly GCA_013314855.1 of Bacillota bacterium. Lineage (NCBI taxonomy): Bacteria > Bacillati > Bacillota > Bacillota bacterium. The sequence goes on from JABUEW010000056.1 coordinate 8,436, forward strand.
CTGCATACCTTTTTGCAGAGGATCAAATGAAAATCCGTGACAATGATCCAAAATATCTTTCCTATGTATCGCAATGGTATGACCGTATTCTTCCTATTATTTCACGTCACCAGGTTACGTGCGGTGGTGCAGTTATTCTTGTACAATTGGAAAATGAGCTGGATTTTTTCGAATGTGAGGATCGTCACGGATATATGAAAGCTCTCAAGGAAATGGCTGATAAATACAATATTGAAGTTCCATGTATTGCCTGCACCGGCCAAGGTGATATTTATGGTGCATGGGGTATGGTAGATAGTATTGTTCCTTCTATGAACTTTTATTTGAATTCAAGACTTATAAATTTAGAACAGGAAATAGAAAATTATGTCAATCAGCTTGGAGAAATGGAGATCCCGTTGATGGTAACCGAAACAGGACGAGAGCATTTACTGCTGCGCAGATTACTGGCAAGCGGTGCCAAACTCCTGAGTCCTTATAATCAAGTTGCAGGTACTGATTTCGGGTTTACAAATTCAGTAAACAACTGGGGGCAACCTGTGTCATTCCAGACATCAAATTATGGCTTCGGGTCACTGGTAGACTCTTTTGGCAAGATAAGTGAAGAAGCGCACGAAGCACGTTTACTGGCAGGTTTTATAAATGCAATGGGTCAACCACTTGCTGGAGCTCTAAAATTATACGAAAATCATGAATTTGAAGTAAAAGCTGATGGCTTATTAGGATGTATGAAAGTACCTGTTCTTTCTCTTTTACAGGAGAAATATGCTGGATATGCTGTTTCTATTACAAATATTGATGAAAAAATAATTAGTGCTGTTATTTCAAGAAGAGGAGAGTACTGGCCTAAAAAGACGAAAATGAAAATTCCGCCTGGAAAATCACGCTTTGTATTATTTGATTTTGAACTTTCTAATTGGGGGCTTCCCGGGAGGATTGCGTTTGCTTCCGCAGAACCATGCTTTGTTATTCCAGGAGATACTACTGTTATTGTATTTCATGCGGATGAAGAAGGTGAAGTACAATTTATTTTTGATGAAAATGACAGCAGTCAAAACTATATATTTATTTTCAATGGAGAGAAAGATACCAGGGAAGAGATTTTACTTACAAATGGTAAAAAGATAATTCTATATGGAGTATCTTCCAAGAAAGCACCAATATTATCTCATATTTCTGGTGACAATCTCCATTATTTTCCCCCTGGTTATTTCAATTCAGAATGGGAACAAGGTACTTTTGATATTAAATGGGCTAAAGCCATCATGGAAAATGAAAAAATCGACCTGGATTTGCAGCCTGTCTATTGGGGAAAGAATGCAATCCATATGGAAAAGGCGGGATTGTACAGAGGATATGGATGGTATGAAGGACATGCTGTACTAGCTGGTGGCAAGAAACCCCTGGGTATACTATTACATAATGCTGCAGATGTAGTTAGTGTATATTGCAATGGTAAATATTTAGATACCTTAATTCCGGTAGGTAGTTATGAATTCATCGATTTAGGAAAAAATATAAGTGAGGATGATTTTTATATTGTTGCACGAACAGAAATTTGGGGGCATAGTAACTTCGATGATTCACAAAAACCTGCATTGCGTATCAAATCCTTGAGGGGCCTTGATGGAGCAACCTTGATTACCGAGAGGCAGCATCTTCATTTTTGGGGACTTAAGATAGATTACCGAAAAAAACATATTTGCGAAAATCCTTATGAGATAAAAATACCGTTTGGATCATGGCTTACGACACACAAACCTGTCCAATGCTCTTATTACAGGAAATTCCAGATACCCGAGAATGTTGATCATTGTTTTCTTTATTTTGAAAAAATACAGTGTAATGCAATTGTACATATTAATGGAAAACTGGTCGGAGAAGTAGATGCTTATAATAATTACCTGGATATTTCACCTTTCATAAACGAAAGAAAAGAAGTGGAAGTTTGTGTAACACTTTATAAACGTCATTATTCAGAGGCTTCCGGGAAAGTATATTTACTGGCCGGTACTGCATTCAATGACTGGCTGCTGGCTGGATGCCAGGAGGAAGAATTATGGCGCAATGCATATGAAAAATTTTCAGGCAAATCTGTTCCAACAAAGTTACCTTTTACTATGGAACCAGGTTCAATTACATGGTTATTTGGGAAAATTGAGCCTGACAGTGAGCATCCATGTCATGTGCTTAAGTTTAAGGGGCAGAATGCAAAGCTTACTGTATTTTTTAACGGAAATATAGTTGGCAGGATCTGGCTCCCTTCTCCAAATCGACCTGTAATGGCAGGTGGAATTGAAGATTTAGCATATCTCCCTGGTTGCTGGTTCAGGAAAGATGGGAATAATTATATTATTATTATGGTAGAAGCTATTTCAAAAGATCAGCCTGCCGTAATTGATACCATGGAAAGTAAAAGATGAAAGCATAAAAAGTATAAAATATAAGAATTTCATAGAAACGAGGAATGTACCATGATTCCTGGAAAGCATAGGAAATATGTAAACTTAAAAATAATAGAATATTTTTTGCTAACCCTGTGCATTTTTTCTATTTTCCTATTAGTGTCATGCGAAAATTCTGTTGGGGTAATGGAAAAAACGAAAGAAGGGGGTGTTGAAGTATTGACATTACAAATTAAACTTAACTATAGTACTACATATCAAACTATTGAGGGATTTGGAGCATCCGGATGCTGGTGGGCGCAGGATGTAGGAGGATGGGAAAACCTTAGTGAAATTATTGAATACCTTTACGATAATGAGAAAGGCATAGGACTTAATATTTATAGATACAACATTGGAGCCGGAGAGCCTTCGAAACCGTGGGACCCCTGGAGGAAGACTCAGACCGTCGAAGTATCCCCCGGCGTTTATGATTTGAACAGGGATAAAAATGCTATTACAGCTTTGAAAGAAGCGGTAAAGTGTGGAGCTGACACAGTTGTGCTATTCGCCAATAGTCCACCGGCCAGGCTTACAAAATCAGGGAATACCTCCGGCGAAGAAAGCGGTAAATCCAACCTGGCTGAAGGGAAAGAGCATGAGTTTGCAAAGTATCTTGTTGATATAACCGAACTTATATTAAATGAAGGAATACCGGTAAAATATTTAAGCCCAATAAATGAGCCCCAATGGGATTGGAAAAGCGGGCAGGAAGGATGCCACTATGAACCGGATGAAGTAATAAAACTGGCGAGAGAAGTAGTACTTGAACTGGAAAAAAGGAATCTCCCTGTGAAAATTTCCATACCTGAGTCGGGCAAATGGTATGACGAACGATATACTTTGACCTTGTATAAAAAAGTGATGGATGATGAAATATTATCTAGAGCTATAGACCACTGGGCAGTACATTCTTACTGGTCTGATGAAAAAGACAAGAAAAAGGCAGCCATCTATTTCTCCCAAATTAAAGACATGGTTCCTCTTCATCAAACCGAATGGTGCGAAATGGTTAATGGAAGGAATTTTGGAATGGATGCTGCCCTGGTTATGGCAACAACCATACATGAAGATATGACAATTTTATCAGTTGTTTCCTGGTCGCATTGGCTGGCAGTATCATGTTATGACTATCGTGATGGGGTTGTATATGTTGACATTCCCACTCATAAGTACAGATTGGCTAAACGGGCCTGGGCCCTTGGGAATTACGCAAAATTTATTGATAATGGTTACAAGAGAATTGGTGTCGAATGCCAGGATAATGAAATTAAGGTATCTGCATATGTAAACCCAGTAGGGGAGGAAACAGTTATAGTTGTAATAAATCCTGCAAATAATTCAAAAACAATATCATTTTCGGAGATAAAGAGTAAAAACATCAAAGTTTATGAAACGTCGGAAAATTATGATTGCGAACTGGTTGACACAATATCAAAAACTGAGACATGGACTATACCTTAGAAAAAGCATTGAAGGCAAATAAGGTTACTGATAATATATCACCCAGGATTTCCCTGATAAATTCCAGCGTTCCGCTTGCATTTCCTGCAGGCACAGATCCTTCAAAAATTGACTGGGGAACGTATATCCAGGCTACTGACAATGTGGATGGGCAGCTTGACATATCTAAAGCAGTTATTGATGTAAGTGCTGTAGACTTTAATAAAGTTGGCAAATACAGCAAAGCATTGAAAGCATCAATTAAAGATGCTTCAGGAAATGAAGGCAAGACCAGCATATCAGTTGTTATATACGATCCCAACAACAAAAAGGAGCCTACCCTAATAATCAAGTCTGAATACAGGAAAATTGCAAGAGATGAAGACGCTGCAAGCATAAATTGGGCGAATGATTTTGTTGAATCTGCTACTGATAAAGATGGACTGGATATTAAGTTCAGTATAAAAGCGGATATCAGTCAGCTTGATACTACAACAGCCGGTACTTATCCTGTGGAAATAACAGCTACTGACTTTGTTGGCAATGAAACAAAAGTAACTATCAAAGTGACTGTTGAAAAGACTGTTAAATAATTTATGTGTAGTACATTTTTTGGGCACTTCAGAATTTGAAGTGCCCAAAAAATGATGTATTGAGATATGATGGGGGAATGGATAATCATGAAAAAATTAATGGTATTGTTTTTGATTTTTATAATTTTATTTAGTATCCTTCCTTCGTTTAGATGTTTTTTCCCTTTTTCTGTTGAAGTTGAAGCCGAGAAAAATATACCAGGAAATTATACTAATGGGGAATTTTATGAAGAGTCATATTTAAATTATCTTATTGATAATGGCTATGACAGCAAAATGGCCACATCGGAAGTCAAGGTCGATTTAACTCAATTTACAAAATCCGATGAGATGATGGTTTCTATTGATAACGATAGTATAAATACAGGTGACAGAGGAATTATAATCTGGCAGTTTGAAATAAAAGAAGCAGGATTTTATAACATTGAGGTTATGTATTTTCCCATAAAAGGAACTAATTCAGGCATAGAACGTAAAATGTATATCGATAATAAAATACTATTTAAAGGCATGGAGCAGATTGTTTTTAACAGGATATGGGACAATGGGCAAATATTAAACAAAAATGGCAACGAAATACTGCCTACTGCAACTGAAAGTTCCGAGTGGCAAAGAGTATATATAAGAGATTCCCAGAGAAGAAGCTTAAAGCCTTATGCATTTTATTTTTCCGAAGGTAAACACACATTGTCATTTGAATCATTGAAAGAACCACTTAAAATTGTCGAAATAACTTTGAAAGCAGCACCTGAGTTACAACCTTATAATGAGGTGATAAAACAGCTAAAACAAAAATACCCGCTTTACAGTGGCAAGAATATTATATATCAAGCTGAACGCATTGATGACAGGACTTTAGGAATTAAAAAATCTTCTCCGTCCATTGTGGTTGGTTCGGATTACAGCAGTCCTAATACTGTACCCTATCATCCATATAAAATTAAGTTGAATACGATTGGGGGAAATAGTTGGAGGACGGTAGGGGATTTTATAACCTGGGAGATTGAGGTGCCTGAGGAGGGTCTATACCGGCTATCGTTCAGGGGAAGACAAAATGTTAACAGGGGGATTAAATCATATAGAGAACTTCGAATAAATGGTGAGGTGCCTTTTAAAGAAGCCAGCAAGATTGGATTTGAATTTAGCGGCACGTTCCAAAACTATGTGTGCGGCGATGAAAATGGGCCATATTTATTCTATTTTAAAAAAGGTAAAAATACAATCAGCCTTGAAGTAGTACTTGGTGATTTCAGCCAAGAAATGGCTGAAGTTGAGCAAAGCCTGCGTGTATTGAATGAAATATACAGGAAAACAATTCAAATAACAGGGCTTGTTCCTGATAAGTTCATAGATTATGAAATTGAGAAAAAAATACCAGATTTCAGAGAAAAACTTAAAATAGAAAGTGAGAGGCTTTACAAGGTAGTTGACAATTTAGTCGAAATAACAAAAGAAAAAGGCGATAAAACCGTAATGATAGAAAAAATGGCAGCCCAGGCAGCAGAACTCAGCGAAAACGCGGAGAATGTTGTTCTGGAGCTATCATCATTTAAACAGAATATATCCGGACTTGGAACATGGATGTTATACATTTCCGAGATGCCGCTTGAAATAGATAGCTTAACACTATCGGCTGAAAATGCCGAACTCCCGGAACCGGAACCAAACTTCTTTGTAAAGGCATATTATGAAATAGTAAGATTTATATCTACATTTTTTGTTGATTATACAAATCTGCAAACTGAAGAAGACATAGGTAAAGATGCAGTTAAGGTATGGATATCTTCGGGAAGGGACCAAGCTCAGATAATAAGAAGTTTGATTGACGATAGTTATTCGCCAATTTCAGGTATTCCTGTTAATTTACAACTGATACCTCTTGATGTTATAATCCCTGCAACATTGGCCGGAACGGGACCGGATGTGGTTTTAAATGTATCACAATCCACGGTAATGAATTTTGCAGTGCGTAATGCTCTTACTGACCTGACAGAGTTTGATGATTTTGAATCAGTGAAACAAAAATTTTACCCGAGTGCTTTAAAAACTGTTACATTTGATAATAAAATTTTTGGGATTCCGGAACAACAAGCATTTATGATGATGTTTTATAGAAAGGATATCCTAGACGAGCTTGGACTTAAACCTCCAAAGACATGGGAGGAAGTTAAACGGATTATTCCCATATTACATATGAACAATTATGATTTTTGGTTACCTAATTCTATATTTTCCTCTTTGGTGTTTCAGTATGGGGGAGATATTTATAAAGGTGATGGTGAGAATTATGGCATTGCAAGTGGGCTTATTGAAGAAAACGCAATGCTTGCATTTGAAGAACTTACTGAATTTTTCACCGCTTATAAACTTCCGGTTACAGTGGATTTTTCAAATAGGTTTAGGACAGGCGAAATACCTATAGGTATAGCATCTTATACAACTTATAACCAACTTGAAATATTTGCACCTGAGATAAAAGGTTTGTGGTCTTTTGCACCTGTTCCCGGAATTGTTGACAGTAACGGTAATATCAATAATACTATTGTTTCCGATACCTCGCACTGTATATTGATGGAATCGGCAAAAAACAAGAAGGATGCCTGGGACTTTATAAAGTGGTGGATTAGTGATGATATTCAGTTGAGGTACGCATATGCCCTGGAAGCAATTATGGGAACAGCTGCAAGGTATCCTACTGCAAATAGAAATGTTTTAGTGCAATTGGCATGGCCGAGAGAATTTATGGATCAACTCTTGCAGCAATTTGAGTCGAGTGAGGGTGTGCCTGAGGTCCCGGGTGGATACATGACATTCAGGATGGTTGATTATGCATTTAAATCGGTTGTAACAGATGGGCAAAATCCACGGGAAGCGCTTTATCTCAATATTAAAGAGATAGATAAAGAGTTGACTAAAAAGAGGAAAGAATTCCACTTATCATATATAGAGTAAAGAAAGTAATAGAATTTAAATTGGCATTTATTATAAATTATAAATGTGCTAAAAATTATATATAAAATAGAAATAGAAAGAGGTGCAGGACATTGGCTATTGAACATGCCATCTTGTCCACAAAAAACATAAAAAATAGATTTTCGGATACATGGAAGCATCATAGAGAAAAATATTTGTTGATAGCTCCATTTGCAGTCATATTTATTTGTTTTACTGTTATTCCAATTGTGATCTCAATTATGTTAAGTTTTACTTCTTTTAATATGTTAGAGCTACCTAAGTTTGACGGATGGAGTAACTATATTAACTTAATTGTAAATGATAGCACATTTCTTATAGCAATTAAAAATACACTGCTTTTTGCTCTTATAACCGGACCAATAAGTTATATAATGTGTTTTGGGTTTGCATGGTTAATTAATGAACTGCCTCCAAAAATAAGGGCTGTTATGACTTTGGTGTTTTATGCCCCGTCAATATCAGGAAACGCTTATTTAATATGGAAACTTATATTTTCTTCGGATATGTACGGATACATAAATGCATGGCTTATGCGGTTAGGTTTAGTTTCAGAACCTATTTTGTGGTTTGATACAAAAGAATATGTTATGCCTATACTAATTCTTGTTCAATTGTGGTTGAGTCTTGGCGTGGGTTTCCTCGCTTTTATTGCCGGATTTCAAACAATTGATAAGAGCTTGTATGAAGTTGGGACTATTGATGGAATAAAAAACAGGTGGCAAGAACTTTGGTATATTACTCTTCCCTCTATGAGGCCTCAGTTAATGTTTGGTGCAGTTATGCAGATAACGCAATCTTTGTCTGTTGCCGGTATATCCATGGAACTTGCGGGTTTTCCATCTGTTGAATATGCTGGGCATACAATACTTACACACCTGTATGATTATGGGAATATAAGGTTTGAAATGGGATACGCATCAGCCATAGCTACTTTATTGTTTTTGATAATGATGTTATCCAATATCATTGTGCAAAAGCTTTTAAGAAGGGTCGGTGAATAACTGTGATAGCTGTAGCAAACAAGAAAATTAAAATATTAAAAAGGCGGAAGATGTCCAATAGAAGCCTTGCTGTTGATATTATCCTAACAATAATATTGGGTTTATTCGGGATTTTTAGTGTATGGCCGCTTGTGTTTGTTATTAATAATGCATTTAAACCATTAAATGAGATTTTTCTGTTTCCGCCACGGCTTTTTGTTCACAACCCGACTCTTAACAATTTCAAAGACCTATTCATTATTATAGGAAATTCATGGATACCTTTTTCAAGATATATTTTTAATACTGTGTTTATTACCATTATGGGAACGCTTGCGACCGTTTTTATTGGTTCAATGGCAGCTTTTCCCCTTGCAAAATATAAATTTCCGGGGTCAAAAATAATGTCAAATTTAATTGTTTATTCTTTAATGTTTAACGCTACAGTTACAGCAATACCTAACTACATAATTATGTCAAGATTGGGCTTAATTGATAGTTATTGGCCGGTGATTATCTCTGCGGCAGGATCAACGTTGGGATTATATTTAATGAAGAACAATATGGTACAAATACCTGATTCCCTATTAGAGGCTTCTAAAATGGATGGTGCAAGTGAATATAGGATATTTTTCAGCGTAGTTATGCCGCTTTGTAAACCGGCGTGGATAACTTTAATTGTATTATCGTTTCAATCTCTGTGGGGTACAACAGGGGGCTCGTTTATATATTCAGAGAAACTAAAGCCGGTAAGTTATGCTTTATCACAGATAATAAGCGCGGGTATTGTAAGAACCGGTGTTGCATCTGCTGTTACACTAATTATGCTGATAGTACCAATAACAGTTTTCATAATATCTCAGAGTAATATTATTGAGACTATGGCTACATCAGGAATAAAAGAATAAGGCTCAAAAGAATAAAACTCTGGGAAGGAGGATGTTATTTAATAATTATGAAAAATAAGTTTTTATTGCTTTTATTATGCTTTACCACTATTTTTTCTTTAATTATACCGGGTATATCCGTAAACGCAGAATATACATTTGAGACTAACTATATATATGACTCCTGGAGATATCCACAAAAAAGTATTCCTGCATATGAACTTGTAGAAACAATTGATTATACAAATATGGATAATATACCTTTATCAAGCGTTGATGATGTATTTGTCAGTAATGGTAAGATATATTTGATAGATTCGGTTGAGAGCAGACTCAACATATTTGACGAAAACAATAAGCTTATAATATCTGTCAAGTTGCTTAAAGATAAGGATAATAAAATAGTCGTTGATCCTGAAACCAATACACAGGTGATTTTGAAAAACCCCGAGGGGGTATTTGTTAAAGAGGATATAAAAGAAATATATATAGCTGATACAGGCAATGAAAGAATTATAATTTTAGATAGCGAAAAATATTTTTTGAAAAGAATTATTAAGAGACCGGATAATATGGTTGGAGTTACGGTATTCAGGCCATCAAAAATTGTTGTTGATAACGCAGGAAGAATATATACAGTAGTACAAGGAAACCACGAAGGTATAATTGAATTAAATAATGATGGCAGCTTTTCAAGATATTTTGGTGTTAATAAGCCAAAGACCAGTATTATTGAATATTTTTGGAAGACTATAGCTTCAGAAGCACAAAAGGAAAAAATGGGAAAAGTGTATGCACCTTCTTTTAACAATCTGGATATAGATCAGGAGGGTTTTGTTTATGCGACGACTTTTGATGCAGCTGCAGTTGACAAGGTATTCCGCTTAAATGCAAAAGGGGAAAATGTACTCAGAGGGGCTGGTGAAAATAAAATAATAGGGGATTTAACAGATGCGGATTATCAACTGAAAAGCATGTTTGTCGATATTGCCGTATCGGACTTTGGAGCGTACGCTTTGCTTGATAAAGCCAGGGGTAGAGTTTTTATTTATAACTTTGATGGCGATCTTCTCAATGTTTTTGGCGGATTGGGAAATATTAAAGGGAATTTGCAGGAACCAACAAGTATTGCATGGTATAGCAAGAAAATCATTATAACCGACAAAAAGCTTGTAAAGGCTTTCATATACCAGCAAACCGAATTCGGTGAAGCTGCCCTTGGAGCAGCAGAAAGCTATTATCATGGCAGATGGGACGAAGCGGCTGTACTGCTTGAAAAAGCCTTATCATTGAATTCAAATTATGATGTTGCTTATGCCGGTATTGGTAAAAATCTTCTAATGCAGGATAAATTCGAAGAAGCCATGTACTACTTAAAATTGGGAAATGATAGGGCATATTACTCGAAAGCATACAATGGATATAGGGCTCAGAAGATTCAAGAAGAGTTTATATGGTTTGCTTTAGTAGTTCTCATATTTATAGGATATATCATTTATTCGGAATACAGGTATTATAAGAAAATAAAGTCAAAGGAAGGATGATTCATGTTAAAGCAGTTAATTTATGTAAACTTTCACCCCTTTGATGGGTTTTATCAAACCAGGTTACAAAAAAAAGGCAAATATATAATTGCGACCACGCTATTGGTTCTATATGGTCTATTGCAAATTATATCTTATCAATATACAGGATTTATAATGAATAATAATCCTATATTTAGAATGAACAGCATAAGAATATTTGTACTTGCTCTATTTCCTATTATCCTTTTTGTTGTAAGTAACTGGAGTGTAACAACAATATTTGAGGGGAGTGGCAGTATAGGAGATATATACGTAGTAGTGTGTTATTCATTATTTCCTAAAATTATATTTGACTTGATTGGTGTCATTTTAAGCAATTTTATAATTTATGAAGAAATGCCTATATTGATAGCATTTGTATCGATTGGAACAGTGTGGTTTTGTTTTCTTGTCTTTTCCGGGCTTTGTGTAATTCACGAATATACTGTTTTTACAAACATATTGATGATAATTTCAACATTTGTAGCAGCAATAATAATTATATTTCTGACTATGCTTTACTTAACTATCATGAGCAAAATGGTAAATTTTATTATTACAGTTGTCAATGAATTTTTTAGAAGATGGTGATAAAGATGAGCAATAACGGAGTTACATCATTTGGGAAAGGTATTCAAAATTTAAAACAACTAAAACCAGGTTATCTTAAAATCATTGTAATTATTGTACTGATTATAATTTTAACACTTAGTGCTTTGTTTATTAAAAATAATATAACAAAAGGTCAGACCATTCCTTCATATACTCCGATAGGTTTATCCGAACCGTTGGAACAAATACCTGCACAGAGTGGTGAAGTGCTTGTTGCTGATACTTCGGACAAGAAAATGTATATTGATACTACATCTTTAAACATAAGAATTGAAGATGTTGAAACTGGTGCAATATGGAACTCTATATATGATGGTGATGATAAAGCAACAGAATATGAGAAATCCCCCATTATAATTAAATTTTTGGGAAGAGATAGCAAGATATATGAGTGGTCAGCTTATAAATATTGTATAAGCAATGGGAAATATGATATCTATAAAATCAAAAACGGGGTCCGGATTGTATTTAACTTTGTGCAAACCGATTCAACCAGGTTAGAAGAATACATGCCAAAGAAAATATCAATAGAGCGTTTCCGGGAAGCTTTTTTGGACAAATTGGAAGAGAAGGTTTCTAATGGCACATTAAGTGAGGAAAAGGCAGAAAGGTATAAAAGTGTTCTATTTATGATATATGAGAAAGATGAGAAGAATAATTGTTACTATAATAAGTTTTCCGGTTCTCCTTCAGCATCTGTTGTTAATTTGTTGATTGAGCTTTCAAAAGAAGTCGGATATACCAGGGAAATGCTCATTCAAGACAGCCAGGAATTCGGTATAACTGTTAATATTGTTGAACCTGCAGAATTTGAAGTGGTTATGGAAGCCACTTTGGAACAAAACGACTTTGTTGTAAGAATTCCAACATATGAAATAGAAAATAGGAATGATTCCTACATACTCCAGAATATCATGGTATTACCTAACTTTGGGCTTATGCCTGCTAATGCGGCTGATGAAGGCTATATACTGGTGCCTGACGGAGCAGGGGCATTATTTAAATTTAACAGTTTTAATGATAAATATCCTGAATATACCAGGCCTATATATAATAATACTTATTATAATACCCTTTATGAAATGCCTGAATATCCGGAAGAGATTTATATGCCTGTATTCGGAATGATGTTCGAAAATCAGGAAAGCCATATGCAAGGCTTTTTAGGGATGGTTGAAGAAGGTGCGCATACAGCTTATATAAATGTAAGACTAGGCAGTGAAAATATTGAAAGTGGGGGTACACCTTATAATAAAGTATTTGTGTCCTTCGATTCAACACAGTATTCACGTGTAAAAGTGTTTGGACCTTATAGCACTAATGATGCCAGGTACCTGGCAGTGACCGGAATGATTAACATGGATTTTATTATAAGATATAAATTATTACCGGAAAATGCTTCTTATTTTAACATGGCAATGGAATACAGAGACTATTTAATAAAGAAATATAATCTTAATATTCAATATGATAATAAACCCAAACTATTTATAGAAGTTATTGGAGCTTTATCGGTACAGGATAGATTTCTTGGTATACCCTATAATAAAGTAATTTCAATGACTACTTATAGTGAACTTTTGAATATCCTAAAAGATATGGAGCCTATTAACAAAGTAATAAGCTATAATGGTGCTTTTAATGAGGGAATCAACAACAAAATGATGAATAATGCAAAACTAGTAAAGGAAAATGGAACCAGGCAGGAACTAAAGCTTCTTAAAGATTATGTTATGAGGAGTGGTGATGAATTTTATCTGGGGGTCGATTTAACAAAAGTATATCGACGTGGAAATGGATTCAGTAAAAAAATATTTGCACTTCGCGGCTTTAATGGAAAACCAGTAGAAATAATGGGATATAATCTAGCTACAGGAATATTCGATGTACGAAGCAACAGCTATTACATTATTAATCCAAAGTATTTTAATTATATTATTGAAGGCTTTATTAAGAGTACGCAGGAGTTTGAGAGTATAACTTTAAATGATATGGGATATATGTACTATGCAAATTATAATCCAAGAGAAATGATTGATCCGATAGAATCCAACATAATTATCCACGATAGTTTTGCTAGGCTGGCACAGGAAAAAACTCTTGCAATAAATAATCCTAATATTGACAGGATGATTTATGGTAAATATGCTATAAATATCTCAAGGGAGAGCAGCGATTTCGGAACAATATATTGCTCTATACCATTCAGACAATTAGTAATGAACGGGTTAGTGGAATATACCACACTCAATGTAAATATGTCCAAAGAAAGCAGCAGGTATTATATATTACAGGCACTTGAGCTAGGAAGTTATCCTAAATTTACCATATGCGAAAAGAGTGTTGACCTGCTGAAAAATACAAGTTTTTCTTACTATTTTTCAACTCAGTATAGCGAGCTTCGTGATACCATTCACAAGTTTTATGAAGAATATGAATCAGGATATAAAAAAATCAACTCAAAAGAGATTATAGGACATAGAATACTTACAGAAAATGTTTTTGAAACAAAATATGCATCGGGAACTACCGTTATAGTAAATTACAATAAATATCCGGTAAATGTTGATGGAAACGAAATTGAAGCACTGGGCTATTTTATCCGGAGTAATTAATTTGGGGGGAATCGAAGTGAAACAGGAAGGCAAAGTGAAACAAAAAACTGTAAAATTAAAGCGAATAAGCTATTCAACATCTCGCAGGCTTAATGCACTGTTATTTATTTCGCCATGGTTGGTGGGGTTTATTGTATTCTTTATAATGCCTATGTTTAATACTATACTGTATTCGTTCAATTCTGTCAGTGTTGCTGAAGAGGGAGGGATACAATTTGAGTTTACCGGGATACAGAACTATATTGATTTATTTAGAACAGAGGTATCCAGCAGAGGCCGGCAGTTTGCAAGGGTTTTTCTAGATGAAAATATAAATATATTTGTAAATACTCCTCTCATTGTTATCTTCAGCCTGTTTCTGGCAATTCTTATTAATATGAAGTATAAAGGCAGAAGTGTTGTTCGTGTTATCTTCTTTCTTCCAATAGTTCTTGGAATCAAAGTTGTTACCAATCATCTTATGATTTCCACGGGTGGAGATATTGTTGATGCCGCAGTTGATAGTGTAATAGATAATACAAGGCTGATGAATGTGCTGATTTCTTATACCTTTTTACCTGTTAGTATCACCAGGTTTATGTCAGGTGTAGTTTCTAATATATTTAATCTTATATCACAATCAGGCGTACAGACATTGATTTTTTTGGCGGGGCTGCAATCCATTAATCCTTCCCTGTATGAAGTAGCTAAAATAGAAAGCGCAAACAGTTATGATGTTTTCTGGAAGATAACTTTACCATTGCTTTCAAATGTAACCCTATTTGTTTTAATATATACTTTTGTTGACCTGTTTTTAGCATCGCCCATAACAAAAGAGATATACACTTTTGCGTTTAAGAAAAATAATATTGGTATAGGTTCTGCATTATCTGCAGTTTACATGTTTAATATACTTTTAGATTTAGGAATTTTAATATTGTTATTAAGAAGCAGGAAAGGTGGCGTGAGGCACAGTGAGATTTACTAATAATTTTTTCAATGCATTTAATAAGCTATCTGTAGTTCGGTATGAGGGACTTTTAAGCAATACATATATAGTAAAACAAAAGATTGCGAATATTGTATATAAAATATTTTTGGCATCGCTGATACTTGGATTGTGCTTTTCAATATTATATCCGCTTCTAAAAACGTTACCTGTCGTATTTTGCGATATAGAAGATCTTGGTAATCCTGATGTTATATGGATGCCTATCAAGAGATCGGTTACAAGTTTTAGGGCAGCGATTAGATTAATATACGGTAACGGACTGGTAATGGTTCAATCCCTTGGATATGCAGCGATTATTACGTTTATACAGCTGTTTATTTGTTCTATGACCGGTTATGCACTGGGGAGAGTTAAGTTTAGAGGGAGTAATTTCCTCTTTTTCCTGGTAATTGTTACATTTGTTGTTCCTCCTCAATCTTTATTAATATCACAGTATCTTCATTTTAAGAACTTTGATATATTTGGGATTATTAAAGCTTTAACCGGAAGTACAATAGACCTTATAAATAAGCCATATGCATTATATATAATAGCGTTTTTTGGCTTTGGAGTAAAGCAGAGCCTTTTTGTATTTATTTTCAGACAGTTTTACAGGGGTATGCCGGTTGAGCTTGAAGAAGCAGCTTTAATCGATGGGTGCGGTTTTCATAAGACTTATTATCGAATAGCCTTGCCAAATGCTATTCCGGCGATAGTTACAGTTGCAACATTAGCTTATGTCTGGAATTATGGCGATACATATTATACTGCTTATTTCCAACCCGATGGACCTTACCTGAGCATCAGATTAACCCAAACATTTATGTCAGCAAATGTGAGTAATGTATTAAGAGCAGTAAGTATATGGTTTGATGCCCCGGGCGTAACCACCTTTGCTTTTGATGCGGTAAAGCAGGCAGCAGTAATATTATATATGTTACCGTTACTGGTGGTATATTTTCTGGTTCAGAAAAAGCTTGTTGAAAATTTTGAACGTTCGGGTATTGTCGGCTAAAAACAATACCAGACATTCCTAGTTATGGAACCGGAGATACCTTTGCCATATAGAATAGACCCCCCAGTTCTTTTTACCCTGGTAAAAAAAGATTCAGAATGACGAAATCTTGAAGGGACATCCTTAAAAAAGGGGTCCTTTTTTATTTTTACTTGTTTTTAGTGGTACATGATATGATATAATTAACCGGGATGGATGAAATATTTCATTGAAGAGTTAAAAAATGAGAAGGAAGGTTTGTGATGGATACTAAAACATTAGAAATGCTCAAAAGGGTGAGCGAAAATTACGATATTAAGGGGTCAATAGAAGGTTACTCAAAGTACTTAAATGGCCATATAAATGATACATATTATGTTAAATTCTCCGTAGACAGTAATTCGCCGGGGAAGTATAGGGAATATGTTTTCCAGAGAATAAATGATTATGTTTTTAAAGAACCGTCAAAGGTAATGCACAATATCAAGGAGATTACAAGGTACTGGAACTTATTGGAAAACAAGCCTGACTGTGATATTATAACTTTCCTTGACAGTAAAAGCGGGGAAAACTATATTTACTGCGATGGCAGCTGCTGGCGCGTGTGCTCTTATGTTGAAAACTCGGTAAGTTATGAAACTGTGGAAGACCCAAAAGTGTTAAGAAGCGCAGGGTATGCCTTTGGGCGTTTTCAGTATGCGCTGTCCGGTTTTCCAATAGAAAAACTGTATGAGACTATTCCGAACTTCCACAACACCAGGAAAAGGTTAGATGACCTGTTTAAGGTGGTGACTGCTGACCCACTGGGAAGGGTTAAAGGGGTTATGAAGGAAATAAGTTTTTTTGAAAGATACTATTCACTTGCATCAAGGCTTGTGGATATGCAAAACAGGGGAGAATTACCTCTTCGCGTCACCCACAATGATACCAAGTATAACAATATACTTATGGATAAAGATACCTGTGAACTGCTGTGTGTTATCGATCTGGATACTGTTATGCCGGGATTAAGCATGTATGACTTTGGTGATGCTGTGCGTTTTGCAGCAAATACTGCGGTGGAGGATGAAACCGATTTATCAAGAGTGGGTTTGAACATGGAGAATTATATAGAGTTTACAAGGGGATTCATAAGTGCATCAAAAGATTTTTTAACAAAGAATGAACTTGAGAATATGGCACTTGGAGCTGTAGTTATTACAATAGAACTGGCATCGCGCTTCCTTGCTGACCACATTAACGGCGATAAATATTTCCGCATACACAGGCCAAACCACAACCTTGACAGGGCAAGGTGCCAGATAAGGCTGGCTCAAGACATGATTGAAAGGTACGATGAGATGTGCGAGATAGTCCGGGATGTGTACATGGCACCGGCTAAAAAATATCGAAAATCGTTGGAACTTGCAAAAGTATTATATTAATTTGCGGAGATTGCTTTTATTATTTCCCGTTATCACATGTATGAACAGGTTTATTTTCACAAGACTACCCGATCGGCTGAAAAACTTATACAAAATATTTTTCTGAGGTTGAAAGAACTGATTGATAAGGGAAAAAAAGAAAAGATAGGACATGTAGACAATTGTATATTAGAAGTATTAACTGGTAATATTAACATAGAGAATTATCTTAAGCTTGATGATTTTATGTTAATAACGTACATTAATAAGTGGGCAAGTGAAAGTGAAGATGAATTGTTAAGATATTTATGCGGCAATTTTATTAATAGAAGATTGTATAAACTTGTTGCTGAGACTGAAAATATGCAATTATTGGATGGAGCAGATTATAAAAGAGTATTTGAATTTTTTAGGGAAAAGAATTTGGATGAGAAGTATTATTTTGTAGAAGACAGTTATATTGATGTGGCATATAAAGATGACTATCTTTTTGGGGAAAAAAGAAGCGAAGATGCTGGACACATATGGCTTATTGATAAATTTGGAAGTTTAGTTGATTTAGGAGAAGCTTCGCATATTGTTAAAGCTTTAAGGAATAACTTAAAAGCTAAATACAGGGTTTATTGTGATAGGAGTGTTTTTCAGGAATTCAAAGAAAAAAATATAATAGGGGGGGGTAAAAGTCGTGAATGAATCATTAAAAAAGTTGTTGAATCTTGTTCATGTTAAAGGAAAAATTCCCGGACGTTGGCTGAGGACATGATTGCGAAGTATGATAAAATGTGCAGTATAGTCCGGAATGTGTACCTGGCACCACCCGAAAAATGTTGAAAAATATGGAGTTGATTAAAATAGAAATATAACTTGGCTGTCTATTCTTTTCGATCCATATATACTCTAATATTAATAACATCAATGTAGCCAACATTACAATATTATATACGAAACATCACAACATTATATGTGAAAATGATCAAAAAAATGTAAAAATTTACAAATAACATATACTGTGCAACCTATTTTAGTTGCTTTTTATTAATGCAACCCATAAAGGTTGCGTTTATAGGGAATAGAAATGCATATTTTATTTTAAAAAGCGGATTGTTGATATTTAATTTCATAATTGTAATGATTGTAATAATCAAGTAAATGGTCTATAATCATTAATAAAGAATTAAATAAAAATTATTCAAGAGTGTGTTAAATAAATAATGTGTAAGGGATTGAAAGGATCGGATTAGGGTGCGAGAGAGGAGCGAGTTGGATTGAAGAAATTGCCAT
>JABUEW010000057.1 GCA_013314855.1 Bacillota bacterium
GATTTCCGGTGGAAATAGCGAGAAGGACACACCCGTTCCCATCCCGAACACGGAAGTTAAGCTTCTCAAGCGCCGATGATACTTGGATGGCGACGTCCCGGGAAAGTAGGTCTCTGCCGGATTTATACCAAGGCTTTGAGCATTACACTCAGAGCCTTGATTATATTGTCGAGAAAAAAACAAAAAAACATCTTGAAATTAAAATATTAATGTAGTACAATATTGTCTGTTGTGACGAGACATACGATGAAGTGGAAGGTTGCTATCAAAATTATGATAGGGAATTTCCATAGAGAATGTCCGATTCTAGAAACCGGGCGACAAGTCACTGTACATGTGAGATGTTTTTTGCAAACGTGCTAGCTGTGTAGCAGTATTTGCCCCAGGTTTAAACTTAGCTTTATTGCTGGTGAGGAAGCCTGGGTTTTTAAATGATGCAAAAGGAAACACCCGGCGTAGTGTACAGTAGAGTGCTTGTTGTATGTAACTGAATAAGGAGGTTTAGGTATGGCAAACAAACAAAAAATAAGGATAAGGTTAAAAGCATTTGATTACCAGATATTAGACCAATCGGCTGAAAAGATTGTAGAGACGGCAAAAAGAACAGGCGCAACTGTTTCCGGACCGGTACCCCTTCCGACGGAGAAAGAAATTATTACTATATTAAGAGCGCCGCATAAATATAAGGATGCACGTGAGCAGTTTGAAATGAGGACACACAAAAGACTGATAGATATTCTCCAACCCACGCCGAAAACTGTAGATGCTCTTATGAGACTGGATTTACCGGCTGGTGTTGATATAGAAATTAAACTATAAAGAAAGTAAATTTTGGTCATGTCCATAAAATCTAAAATAGTATTAAAAAATGAAGATGGCAAATGAATGTAATTATAGATTTATGGACCAATAACCATTTGGAGGGAAGTAATAATGAACAAATTCATGTTAGGGAAAAAAATAGGTATGACTCAAATTTTTGATGAAGAAGGTTTTATTATTCCGGTTACCGTAATAAAGGCCGGTCCATGTACAGTAGTACAGAAAAAGACTATGGAAAATGATGGATACACTGCATTGAAGTTGGGGTTTGAAGATATTCCTGAAAGAAAGGTAAATAGGCCGGGACTTGGAGAGTTTAAGAAGTATAAAATAACTCCGAAAAGATACATTAGAGAATTTAGAGTGGACGATGTCGGTAAGTATGAGAATGGCCAGGAGATAAAAGTATCGGATGTATTTACACCAGGAGACAGAGTAGATGTTACGGGTACTTCCAAAGGAAAAGGATTTCAAGGGGTTATAAAGCGTTTTGGTGTTTCGAGAGGCCGTGAAACTCATGGTTCTATGTACCACAGAAGACCAGGTTCCATGGGAGCAAACACAGATCCTGGAAGAGTTTTCAAGAGGAAGAAACTCCCAGGACATATGGGAGCAGAAAGAGTTACAATACAGAATCTTGACGTAGTTAAAGTGGACGAGGAAAGAAATTTACTTTTGTTAAAAGGTTCAGTACCAGGTCCTAAAGGTGGCTTACTTCTTATAAAAGAAACTGTCAAAGCTGGCAGAAGATAGTTCGGGAAGGGAGGAATTTAAATGCCGAAAGTTGATGTGCATAACATAGATGGAGATGTTGTAGGTGAGATAGAACTAAAAGATGAAATATTTGGAGTTGATGTAAATCCGAATTTACTTCACCTGGTAGTTGTAAATCAATTAGCCAATAAAAGGCAGGGTACCCAGTCTACAAAGACCAGAGGCGAAGTACGCGGTGGAGGTAGAAAACCGTGGAGGCAAAAGGGTACCGGAAGGGCAAGACAGGGAAGTATTAGGGCACCTCAATGGATAAAAGGAGGAATAGCATTAGGACCTAAACCAAGAAGTTATAAATATACATTGCCTAAAAAGGTAAAACGGCAAGCTTTGAAATCAGCCTTAACATCCAAGGTAAACGAAGAAAAACTTATTGTCCTTGAAGATTTAAGATTTGATCAGATTAAGACCAAACAGATGGTTAAAGTGCTTAACAACTTAAATGTAGATACCAGTGCTTTAATAGTATTAGAAGGTAAGAATGAAAATGTTGAAAAGTCTGCACGGAACATACCCGGTATAAAGACGGCATTTGTCAACACAATAAATGTTTTTGACATTCTTAAGTATGATAAGTTTATTATAACTAAAGATGCAGTACAAAAAGTTGAGGAGGTGTACGTATAATGAAATTCTTAGAAGATATTATTATCAGGCCTCATGTTACGGAAAAAACTTACCAGGAAGCTGCAGAAGGGAAGTACACCTTTATAGTTAATCCAAAGGCCAATAAAACTGAAATTAAACAAGCAGTTGAAAAATTGTTTCAGGTTAAAGTGCTGAAAGTAAATACCATTAATTGTAAAGGGAAAACCAAAAGATTAGGTGTCCATGAAGGTAAAAGGCCTGACTGGAAAAAAGCTATTGTAAAAATAGATACTAATCCGGAACCCGAAACATACCTTACAAAAGGCGGTAAACTGGTTGCTGGTTCTAAAAAATATAAAACTGCCATTGAAGAATTTGGAATTGTTGAATAGTATTTGTTTGAAGGAGTGAGAATATAATGGCAATAAAGAAGTTTAATCCTGTATCCCCTGGAAGAAGATTTATGACGGCATTATCTTTTGAAGATATTACAAAAAAAAGGCCGGAAAAATCTTTGTTGGCACCCAAAGTTAAAAGCGGGGGGAGAAACGCAAACGGAAGGATAACTGTACGCCATAGGGGAGGCGGGACAAAGAGGAAGTATAGAATAATTGACTTTAGAAGAAATAAAGACGGCATACCTGCAAAGGTGGCTGCTATAGAATATGACCCTAATAGGACAGCTAATATTGCATTGCTCCATTATGTGGACGGTGAGAAAAGATATATTCTTGCCCCTGCAGATATTAAAATAGGGGATATTATAGAATCAGGTGAGAAAGCAGACATAAAACCGGGAAATGCTCTTTCTCTTGCTAATATACCAGTAGGTTCATTAGTTCATAATATTGAGTTGAAACCGGGCAAAGGTGGTCAACTTGTTAGAGCAGCCGGGACTTATGCACAGTTAATAGCAAAGGAAGGTGACTATGCGCAAATACGTCTTCCTTCCGGTGAAGTCCGGATGGTTAATATTGACTGCAAAGCTACTGTTGGCCAAGTGGGAAATATTGAGCATGAAAACATATCAATTGGAAAAGCAGGCAGGAATCGTTGGCTTGGTATAAGGCCTACTGTACGTGGTTCTGCAATGAATCCTGTAGACCATCCCCATGGCGGAGGCGAAGGAAAATCTCCGATTGGCAGGCCTTCTCCTGTTACTCCTTGGGGTAAGCCTACACTGGGTTATAAGACAAGAAAGAAAAATAAAAAATCAGACCGGTATATTATTAAGAAGAGAAAAGGTTAATAATTGTCAAGTGTGAATTGGGAAAGGAGGACTGAATCAATTAAATGGGTAGATCGTTAAAGAAAGGGCCTTATGTAGACCCAAAGCTTTTGAAAAAGATTGAACATATGAACGAAAAAAATGAAAAAAGAGTAATTAAGACCTGGTCTAGGGCTTCAACAATTTTTCCCCAAATGGTTGGACACACAATAGCAGTACATGATGGAAGAAAACATGTACCAATCTATATAACGGAAGAAATGGTAGGTCACAAACTTGGAGAATTTGCCCCGACCAGGACTTTTAGAGGACATGGACATCATACTGAAAGGTCGACTGCTCTCAAGTAATTAGATGGGCATGTTTAGAAAGGAGGAGTTCTGTTTTGGCTAAAGATGCGATATTAAGAGATAAGTCAACGAGGCAAAAATATAAATTGGCAGAGATATACAACACTACACATAAAAAATCAAAAAAACCTGCCCTCCTTACAAAAAGAGAGAAACATTCATTAGGAATAGGTAAGGATGAGGGTCGGGCAGTCCTTAAGTTTGCGAGGATTTCATCGAGGAAAGTGAAAATTGTAATAGACCTGATAAAAGGAAAAGATTTGGACGAAGCATACGCAATATTAAAGTATACTCCTAAAGCTGCATCAGGAATTCTGTTTAAACTGTTAAAATCTGCAGAGGCTAATGCAGTCAATAATAATGAATTGGATAGAGATAACTTGTATGTAGCAGATGCGTATGCGAATCAGGGTCCTACATTAAAGAGAATCAGGCCCAGGGCACGGGGAAGTGCTAATAGGATAAGAAAAAGAACCAGTCATATAACTATAGTTTTACGGGAAAGAGAATAAGGGCAAGGAGGTTGGATAATGGGACAAAAAGTAAGCCCTCATGGGCTGAGAATCGGTATTATTAAGGATTGGGATACAAAATGGTATGCTAATAACAAGAATTTTAGCGATTTGCTTATAGAAGATGTTAAGATTAGAAAGCATATTAAGAATAAATTATATTTAGCAGGGATTTCTCGAATAGAAATTGAGCGGTTTGCAAACAAAGTCAGAATTAATGTAAATACTGCAAAGCCTGGACTTGTTATAGGAAAAGGTGGTACCGGTATAGAAGAATTAAGAAAAGAGCTGGAGAAGTTAACCAATAGAAGTGTACTAATAAATATATCGGAAATAAAAACTCCTGAATTGGATGCCCAATTGGTAGCCGAGAATATTGCATCCCAATTGGAGAAAAGAGTTTCATTCAGGAGAGCAATGAAACAGGCTATGTCAAGGGCAATGAAATTAGGGGCAAAAGGAATAAAAACTGCTGTTAGCGGAAGGCTTGGCGGAGCAGAAATAGCAAGGACAGAACATTACCATGAAGGAACGATACCTTTACAGACATTAAGAGCAGATATAGATTATGGGTTTGCTGAGGCAAACACTACTTACGGGAAAATTGGAGTTAAGGTATGGATTTATAAAGGAGAAGTCCTTCCGGCTAAGAAGGCTAAAAAAGCGGAAGGAGGAGATCGCTGATGCTAATGCCTAAAAGAGTAAAGTACAGAAAAGTTCAGAGGGGAAGAATGAAAGGTATTGCTACCAGAGGAAATACGATCAGCAACGGTGAGTACGGGCTTAAGGCATTAGAGCCGGCTTGGATTACCAGTAATCAAATAGAAGCTGCCAGGGTGGCCATGACCCGTTTTATTAAAAGGGGTGGCCAGGTGTGGGTTAAAATATTTCCGGATAAACCTGTAACAAAGAAACCGGCAGAAACCCGTATGGGAAGCGGGAAGGGTTCTCCGGAGTACTGGGTGGCAGTAGTAAAACCCGGGAGAATATTATTTGAGATTGCGGGAGTACCGGAAGATGTGGCACGTGAAGCATTGAGGCTTGCTGCTCATAAGCTTCCTATAAAGTGCAAATTTGTAACCCGCGGTCAGGAAATGGGTGGTGAAGTAAATGAAAGCTAGCGAACTTAGAGAAAAAACACAGCAGGAATTGAATGAAGAATTACGAGAATTAAAGTCGGAATTATTTAAATTACGTTTTCAACATGCTACCAATCAGCTAGACAACCCTATGAAATTAAAGGAAGTCAAGAGATCTATTGCAAGGGTGAAAACTATAATGAGGGAAAGAGAATTAAAGAAAAATGAATAATAACTTGTATGTTTTTGGAAGGAGGTAACGCATAGTGTCGTCGGAAGTACAGAGGGCAAGAAGAAAAGTTCGTGTAGGAAAAGTAATTAGCGATAAAATGGATAAAACAGTAGTAGTTGCGGTAGAGACAAATGTAAAGCATCCTTTATATAAAAAGGTTGTAAAACGGACACAAAAATTAAAAGCTCATGATGAAAAAAATGAATGTAAAGAAGGGGATAAGGTAAAAGTTATGGAAACCCGTCCATTAAGTAAAGATAAAAGATGGCGTGTAGTTGAAATAATTGAGAAGGCACGTTAGTTAAAATAGTTAATAAAATAGTTAAATAGTTGGAGGAATTGTGAAAGCACATTAAATGGATGGTGTTAACAGCGAGACATAAGGGAAGTAAGGGAAGGAGGCATTGATTATGATCCAGGTTCAAACAATGTTGAAATCGGCAGACAATACAGGGGCAAAGGAAATGATGTGTATCAAGGTACTTGGCGGCTCAAAAAGAAAATACGCCAACATAGGTGATATAGTGGTTGCGTCTGTTAAAAATGCAACACCAGGTGGAGTTGTAAAAAAAGGTGAAATTGTTAAATGCGTTATTGTACGCTCAAAAACAGGTTTAAGAAGGCCTGATGGATCATATATAAAGTTTGACGAGAATGCGGCAGTTATTATAAGAGATGATAATAATCCAAGGGGGACTAGAATATTTGGGCCGGTAGCAAGGGAATTAAGGGATAAAGATTTTATGAAAATATTATCATTGGCGCCGGAAGTGCTGTGAAGGAGGAGGCGAAGGAAATTGAAAAATAAAGTTCACGTTAAAGCCGGTGATTTGGTATATGTTTTAACCGGTAAGAATGAAGGAAAAAGGGGAAGGGTACTGAAAGTATACCCTGCTAAAGGAAAAGTTACTGTTGAGAATGTAAATGTAGTAAAAAGGCATACAAAGCCAAGAAGAATAAACCAACAGGGCGGTATAATTGATAAAGAAGCGCCAATAGATAGCTCCAATGTAATGCTTGTCTGCCCAAGATGTGATAAACCTACAAAAATAGCAAAAAGTATATTAGACAAGGGGCAAAAGGCAAGGGTATGCAAAAAGTGTAATGAAATAATTGATATAATAAAGGATGCAAAGCAGGGTAAATAGGATATAGCCTTGAAAGGAGGTTGAAGTAATGAATAGGCTTAAAGAAAAATATCTTAAGGAGGTAGTTCCTAGCTTACAGGCCAGGTTTAAATATAAAAATTTCATGCAGGTACCGAAGCTTGAAAAAGTTGTTATTAACATGGGGGTAGGAGAAGCTAAGGAAAATCCGAAGGCAATTGATTCGGCAGTAGAAGATTTGGCGACAATATCAGGGCAAAAACCTATTGTAACAAAGGCAAAAAAATCTGTTGCAGCATTTAAAGTAAGGCAGGGAATGAGTATTGGATGTAAGGTAACATTACGTGGAGATAGGATGTATGAGTTCGCCGATAAACTGTTTAATATTGCATTACCGCGTGTTAGAGATTTTAGAGGAGTTCCGGGTAATTCTTTTGACGGAAGAGGCAATTATTCTCTTGGAATACGTGAGCAGTTGATATTTCCGGAAATAAACTATGATAAGATTGACAAGGTCAGGGGAATGGAAATAACTTTCGTTACTACAGCAAAAACCGATGAAGAAGCAAAAGAATTGTTGAGATTACTTGGGATGCCGTTTAGTAATAATTAAAAAAGGAGGCAATTATTGCATGGCCAAAAAATCTTTGATAATGAAACAGCAAAGGAAACCTAAATACAGTACCCGGGCATATAACCGGTGCAAACTGTGTGGGAGGCCGCGGGCATATATGAGGAAATTTGGCGTGTGCCGCCTTTGCTTTAGGGAGTTGGCGTATAAAGGACAAATTCCCGGCGTAAAAAAGGCGAGCTGGTAGATGAATCTTTGGAAAAGGAGGTTTTAGCATATGCAGACAACAGACGCTATTGCCGATATGTTAACCAGGATAAGGAATGCTAGCAATGCAAAGCATGAAAGCGTGGACATACCGGCTTCCAATATAAAAAAGGAAATTGCAAGAATATTAAAAGACGAGGGCTATATAGAAAATTATGAAATAATAGAAGATGGAAAACAGGGAATTATCAGAATTAAGCTAAAATATGCCGCAAATAAACGAAATATAATAAGCGGTATAAAAAGAATAAGCAAGCCGGGATTGAGAGTATACGCGGGAAAAGATGAAATACCAAAAGTGCTAGGAGGATTGGGAATAGCTATTATATCTACGTCAAAAGGAATTATGACTGATAAGGGTGCAAGGAATGAGGGTATAGGCGGAGAGGTGCTTGCGTTTATTTGGTAAAATTGATTTTAATTGGTTGTTTCTGAAAAGGGTGGGATTTCCACTCATAATTTTAAGAGCAGGAGGTTTGAATATGTCGAGAGTTGGGAAAATGCCTATTGAGATACCGAAAAATGTTAATGTAGGCATTAACAGCAATAATGTAATTACTGTTAAAGGTCCTAAAGGCACTTTGACAAAAGTATTTCATAAAGATATGATAATAGAAGTTGAAGGTGGAAAAATAGTGGTTAAGAGACCTTCAGACATTAAAGTTCATAAGGCACTTCATGGTTTGACCAGGAGCCTTATTAATAATATGATAATTGGTGTAACTAAAGGGTTTGAAAAAGCATTGGATGTCAGCGGTGTTGGTTACAGGGCACAAAAACAAGGGAAAAAGCTTATTATTAACCTGGGGTATTCTCATCCTGTTGAAATTGAGGAACCGGAAGGTATCACTATTGATGTTCCTGCACCGAATAAAATTATTGTAAAAGGCTGTGATAAACAAGCGGTTGGAGAATGCGCTGCAAAAATAAGAAGCAAACGAAAACCATCTGCTTATCTGTCAAACAATGCTGTAAAAGGTATTAAATATGAAAATGAAGTAGTCAGAACAAAAGCGGGTAAAGCAGGAGCAAAATAATAGTTGGACTAAATGGTACAGGAGGGAGTTGAAAGGAAATGATAAAGAAACCTAACAAAAATAAAGAAAGAAAAAGAAGGCACCTTAGAGTAAGGAACAAAATTATTGGGACACCGGAAAGGCCAAGATTAAATGTTTTCAGAAGTTTAAAGCATATTTATGCCCAAATTATTGATGATACTACAGGAAATACTATTGTAGCGGCTTCAACTCTGGACCCATTATTAAAAGAGAAAGTAAAATGTGGGGGAAATAAGGAAGCAGCAAAAGCTGTAGGAAGACTTATTGGGGAAAAAGCTTTAGGAATGGGAATAAAAAAAGTCGTATTAGACCGCGGAGGATATATATACCACGGAAGAGTCAAGGAACTTGCAGAAGCTGCAAGAGAAGCAGGACTGGAATTTTAGAAGGAGGGGAATAAATTGCAACCAAATGATCCGAACATTACAGAACTTAAAGAAAAAGTCGTTAATATAAGCCGTGTCGCCAAAGTAGTAAAAGGCGGAAGAAACTTTCGCTTTAGCGCCCTTGTCGTTGTAGGAGATGAGAATGGCCGGGTAGGTGCAGGCCTGGGTAAAGCTGCTGAAATACCTGATGCAATAAGAAAAGGAATCGAAGATGCCAAGAAAAATTTGATAAAAGTACCTTTAGTGGAGACAACAATTCCTCACGAGGTAGTGGGAGAATATGGTGCCGGCAAAGTTTTATTAAAACCTGCAGGTGTCGGTACCGGTATAATAGCTGGGGGTCCCGTAAGGGCTGTATTGGAATTGGCAGGAATAAGAGATATAAGGACGAAATCTTTAGGTTCTAATAATCCAATAAATATGGTTAGGGCAACAGTTGAAGGTCTTGCACAGTTAAAAACAGTAGAGGAAGTTGCAAAACTCCGTGGTAAGACTTTAGAAGAAATAGTTGGCTAGGAGGGGTTTTAGTGGCAAAGTTAAAAATTACTTTAAAGAGAAGTACAAACAGTGTTAAAACTGATCAAGCGGCAACAGTTAAGGCCCTCGGGCTAAAAAAGATCGGCAGTTGTGTAGAACATGATGACACGCCACAGATTAGAGGCATGATAAGAAAAGTTAACCATCTTATTGAAGTGGAAGAGATTTGAAGGAGGTATAGACGTGAAATTACATGAATTAAAACCTGCTCCCGGTTCAAAGAAACTTCCTAAGAGAAAAGGTAGGGGTCCGGGTTCCGGTAATGGAAAAACTGCCGGCAGGGGACACAAAGGTCAGAAAGCAAGGTCCGGCGGTGGAGTAAGGATTGGGTTTGAAGGTGGCCAGATGCCTCTTTATAGAAGAATACCAAAAAGAGGATTTAACAATAAAAGATTTGCAAAAGAATATGCCGAAGTAAAATTGGAAGCTTTAAATATATTCGATGATGAAACTGTAGTTACTCAGGAATTAATGAAAGAAAAAGGACTGGTTAAAGAGTTGAAAGACGGAATAGTAGTATTGGGGAATGGTGATTTAAATAAGAAGTTAACTGTCCAGGCCGCAAGATTTACTAGGACAGCAGCTGAAAAAATAGAGGCTGCGGGAGGAAAGGTCGAGGTGGTATAGTATGGGTGGAATGCTTCAAACATTAAAAAACGCCTGGAATATTAGGGATTTGCGAAAAAGGATGATATTTACAATTCTAATGCTAATAGTTTTTAGAATTGGTTCGCATATCCCTGTACCAGGATTGGATGCAGAAAAGTTTAGAAACCTCATAGAGCATGGGGGACAACTTTTCAGCTTTATGGATATTATAGCAGGAGGTGCGTTTTCAAACGTTACAGTTTTTGCTATGAGCATAACCCCATACATCAACTCCTCTATTATTATGAATTTGCTTACAGTAGCAATACCAAGGCTTGAGCAGCTGGCAAAAGAAGGCGAAGAAGGAAGAAAGATCATTGCCCAATATACAAGGTACGGTACAGTAATATTGGGTTTCATCCAGGCAACAGCTTTGTATTTTGGTATGAGAAGTGCGGTAAATGCAGGTAATCCGGTTCTCAATTTTATAACTATAACATTGACATTTTCAGCTGGTACTGCTTTTCTGATGTGGTTGGGAGAACAGATAACGGAATATGGTATTGGTAATGGGATATCGTTAATAATATTTGCAGGTATAGTATCTAGAGGGCCTCAAGGAGCTATAACACTTGGCAGGCTTTTTATAGCAGGAGCTTTAGGTACAGGTGTATTTAGAATTATTGCAGTTATACTAATATTACTGGTTTTTGTTGCAGTTATTGCTGCAGTTATATGGGTACAGGAAGCAGAAAGAAGAATACCTGTCCAATATGCAAAAAGAGTTGTTGGGAGGAAGGTATATGGCGGACAGAATACTCACTTGCCTATAAAAGTTAATTTGGCAGGAGTTATACCAATTATATTTGCCATGTCGATTATGGCCTTTCCGTCAACAATAATATCTTTGTTTGCACCTAACTCTACAAACCCTATTGTGCTGTGGTTTAAAAATGCACAGCAGGGTGTAGGGTATGCCATAATTTATGCTTTGTTGATAATATTCTTTACATTTTTCTATACCATAATTCAATTTAATCCTGTAGAAGTAGCAAACAATATGAAGAAAAACGGCGGATTTATACCGGGTATAAGGCCAGGCAAACCAACTTCCGATTATATAACGAAAGTATTAAATAGAATTACCTGGTTTGGAGGAGTATTTCTTGCTGCAATTACTATACTTCCTCATATATTAGGTATGATTTTTAAAATACAGGGGATATGGTTTAGTGGGACTGCAATATTAATCCTTGTAGGTGTAGCTATGGACACAGTCAAGCAGGTGGAAGCCCATATGCTTATGAGACATTATAAAGGATTCCTTGAATAAAGGCAGTGTCGATAAAATAAAGGAGTGTTGTAATTATGAGAATTGTATTGTTGGGAGCTCCTGGGGCAGGCAAGGGGACACAGGCAGAAGTGCTTTCCGAAAAGCTTAAAATTCCTCATATTTCTACTGGGGATATATTTAGAAATAATATAAAGAATGGAACTGAATTGGGCAGGAAGGCAAAAGAGTATATTGATAGAGGAATGCTTGTCCCTGATGAAATAACCATAAAAATTGTTGAAGAAAGACTGAAAGAGGCCGACTGCAAAAATGGCTTTATTCTTGACGGATTTCCCAGGACTATTCCCCAGGCCGAAGCTCTTGAGGATGTTTTGTCCCGGATGGGTATATCCCTTGACCTTGTGGTTAATATTTTCGTAACTGATGAAAAAATTATTGAAAGGCTTTCAGGAAGAAGAGTTTGTCAGAAATGCGGTAAGAGCTATCATATTAAATATAATCCCCCATCTGTGGAAGGAGAATGTGACGATTGCAAATCAAAGGTTATACAGAGGGATGATGATAAGGAAGAGACAGTAGTAAGCAGAATAAAAACGTATCACCGGCAGACGGAACCTTTAATAAATTACTATAGAAAAAAGGGGTTGCTTTTGACGGTGGAAGGTCAGGAGAAAATTGAGGATACAACCAAGGAAGTAATGAAAGCACTGGGTATAGAATAGGTGTAGAATAAATGATAACAATAAAGTCACAGCATGAAATTGATATAATGAGAAAAGCGGGAGAAATAACTGCTATTGTCCTGGAAAAGCTAAAAGAGACAATAGCGCCCGGAATTACAACTCTCGAGCTGGACAGAATTACTGAAGAAATAATTAAAAAATATGGTGCAACACCGTCCTTTAAGGGATATAGAAGTTCTTTAGGTGCGCCGGACTACCCGGCAAGCATATGTGCATCTGTAAATGATGAGGTTGTGCATGGAATACCGGGTTTAAGAATGTTAAAAGGTGGAGATATTATAAGTATTGATATAGGAGTATATTACAACGGATATCATGCTGATGCTGCAAGGACTTTCCCTGTAGGAAATATCTCCGGAAATGCCGAAAGGCTGATAAAAGTAACAAGAGAAAGCTTTTATAAAGGTATTGAGTTTGCTGTAAGAGGAAAGAGGATAATTGATATATCAACGGCAATACAGAATTATGTAGAGAGACATGGTTATTCGGTTATACGTGATTATGTAGGACATGGTATAGGAAGGGAGATGCATGAAGCCCCTCAAGTGCCTAACTACCGGACAAGAGAAAGAGGTCCGAGATTAGAACAGGGGATGACACTGGCTATTGAACCTATGGTAAATGAAGGTGGTTACCGTGTTAAGCTTTTAGACAACAAATGGACAGTAGTGACTGAAGACGGAAGTTTATCGGCGCACTATGAAAATACAATATTGATCACGGGAAATGAACCTTTAATATTGACAAAAATAAGTTAAAGTGTTATTTTAACGGCAATATAAATAAATGCCTCATTCCTTTAGCCAGAGGTGATAAAGGTGACATTTAATTTGGGAGAACTAGTATGCTCCACGGCGGGAAGAGATGCCGGCAGGAAGTTTATTATAGTAGATATTATTGATAATAAGTATGTTTTAATTTCGGATGGTGACCTTAGAAAAATTGAAAAACCTAAGAAAAAAAAGATTAAGCATATTGAGTCCAGCGGAATTATGATAGACTCTTTAAGTAAAAAGCTGGAGAATAGAATGAAGATTACTAATGCTGAAATAAGGAAAGAGATTGCACGGTATGCGCAAAACATTGAAAGTCTTGAAAAAGACAAGGAGGGTTGAGATTTTGTCTAAGGAAGGCGTAATTGAAGTTGAGGGTAAAGTAGTAGAAGCGTTACCGAATGCCATGTTTGTGGTTGAACTTGAGAATGGGCATAGGGTGCTTGCACATATCTCGGGAAAACTTCGGATGAATTTTATTCGAATATTACCGGGAGATAAGGTAAGTCTTGAACTTTCACCCTACGATTTATCAAGGGGTAGAATTGTCTGGAGAGCTAAATAAATCGATAAACCAAAGGAGGGATTATTATGAAAGTAAGACCATCAGTAAAACAAATTTGTGAGAAATGTAAGGTAATTAAAAGAAAAGGTAAAGTGAGAGTGATTTGCGAGAACCCCAAACATAAGCAAAAACAAGGATAATAAAGGATAATAATAGAAAGATGTGTTGAAAAAAAGCATCCGGGCAGCGGCTGCGTGGGAAATCACGGCCTGCGATGTTCATATAAATTTTGTAATATTGAATTGTTAATTTTAATTAGAATGATGGAGGTGTAAAAGTCAATGGCACGTATTGCCGGTGTTGATTTACCGAGGGATAAGAGGGTGGAAGTTGGCCTTACTTATATTTTTGGTATTGGGAGGTCAAAATCAAAGGAAATATTGGCAAAAACAGGTATTAATCCTGATACAAGAGTTAAAGATTTAACTGATGATGAAATAAGCAGGCTAAGAGAAGTAATTGAAAAGGAGCATAAAGTAGAGGGAGATTTGAGGAGAGAAATTGCCTTAAACATTAAAAGACTTATTGAAATCGGCTGTTATAGGGGAAGGAGACATAGACAGGGACTCCCTGTGAGGGGGCAAAGGACAAAAACCAACGCCAGAACAAGAAAGGGTCCTGCAAAGACAGTAGGAGTTCAAAGAAAGAAGTAGTGAAATAGTAATCAAAAGGGAGGTAAAGATTTTAATGGCAACAAAAACTGTTGGAAAGAGGACTGCAAGAAGAAGAAGAGAACGGAAGAATATTGAACGTGGGGCAGCCCATATACGCTCAACTTTTAATAATACAATTGTTACAATAACAGATATGGCAGGAAATACTGTTTCATGGGCAAGTGCAGGTGCGCTGGGCTTTAGGGGTTCAAAAAAAAGTACTCCATTTGCAGCCCAAATGGCTGCAGAAACTGCTGCTAAAGCAGCTATGGAGCATGGAATGAAAACTGTTGAAGTTTATGTAAAAGGACCCGGATCAGGCAGAGAAGCTGCTATAAGAGCTCTACAGGCTGCAGGATTGGAAGTAAGCCTGATAAAGGATGTCACGCCTATTCCACACAATGGCTGCAGACCGCCGAAGAGAAGGAGAGTATAAGTTACTGTGACAACTAAAATAAAATCTAGTGATAGTCAGATATATAATGGAGGTGTTAAACCAAATGGCAAGGTACACAGGGCCATCATGTAAACTGTGCCGCAGAGAAGGAGAGAAGCTTTTTCTAAAAGGAGATAGGTGTTACACAGAGAAATGTGCAATTAATAGGAGAGCTTATTCACCTGGACAACATGGCCAACAAAGGAGAAAGCTCTCTGAATACGGCATGCAATTAAGGGAAAAACAAAAAGCCCGTAGATTCTATGGAGTGCTTGAAAAACAATTTAGAAAATATTTTGAAATGGCAACTAACATGAAAGGTGTTACAGGTGAAAACCTTCTTAGAATATTGGAAAGCCGCCTGGACAATGTGGTATATAGACTTGGACTGGCCACATCAAGACCGGAGGCAAGGCAATTAGTACGGCACAATCATTTTTATGTAAATGGTAAGAGGGTTAATATTCCTTCGTACCTTTTAAAACCCGGTGATATTATTACTGTTACGGAAAAAAGCAGAAATTCGGAAAAATTCAAAGAAATACTTGAAAAAACCAGAGGCAAGGTTATTCCGAAATGGCTTGAGTTTGATCCTGATAATTTGACAGGAAAAGTTGTTTCTCTTCCTTCAAGAGAGGAAATTGACCTTCCTGTCCAAGAACACCTGATTGTTGAGCTGTATTCGAAGTGATTAGTTGCCCTCATTAAAAAAAGATTTGCAGGGGAGGGTTTATAATGTTGGAAATAGAAAAACCTAGAATTGAATGCACTGAATTAAATGAAGATAACAAGTATGGGAAATTTGTTGTAGAACCTCTTGAACGGGGATATGGAATAACGTTGGGTAATTCATTAAGGAGAGTATTACTTTCTTCACTGCCGGGGGTAGCCGTAACGTCGATAAAAATAGATGGTGTATTACATGAATTTTCTGTTGTTCCGGGAGTGATAGAAGATGTAACGGAAATAATACTTAACATAAAAGAATTATCCGTAAAGCTTCATAGTGAAGGACCAAAAGTGGTTTATATTGATGCAGAGGGCGAAGGACCGGTATTGGCAAAGGACATAAAGGCAGATGCTGACGTAGAAGTCCTGAACCCCAACCTGCATATTGCTACCTTGAATGGAGATGGCAGGTTTTATATGGAAATGGTTTTAAATAGGGGAAGAGGATATGTTACCGCGGAAAAAAATAAACTGCCTGGGCAGCCTATAGGGGTTATACCCGTAGACTCAATATACACACCTATAAGAAAAGTCAACTACCTGGTTGAAAATACCCGTGTTGGTCAAGATACTGATTTTGACAAACTCATACTGGAAGTATGGACCAATGGTACTATTAAACCGGATGAAGCAATAAGCCTGGGTGCAAAAATACTGAGTGAACATTTGAATCTGTTTATCGATTTATCTGAACAGGCAAAGCATACAGAGATAATGGTGGAAAAAGAAGAAACCAAGAAAGAGAAAGTCCTGGAGATGACTATAGAAGAATTGGATTTATCAGTTCGTTCATATAACTGTCTCAAGAGAGCGGGTATAAATACAGTTGAAGACCTGATAAGCAGGACTGAAGAAGATATGATGAAGGTTAGAAACCTTGGAAGAAAGTCTCTCGAAGAAGTCCTTCAAAAACTGAATGCATTAGGACTATCATTAGCCCAAAGTGAAGATTAACGTGACAAGGAAAGATTAAAAGCAAGGGAGGTAATTTCAAAATGCCGCTGCAAAGAAAATTAGGACGTCCGACTGACCAAAGAATGGCGATCTTAAAGGGCCTTGTAACATCACTAATAGCAAATGGCAAAGTAGAAACAACAGAAGCAAGGGCGAAGGAAGTGAAAAATATTGCTGAAAAATTAATAGCCCTTGCAGTAAAAGAAGTTGATAATTTTACATCAAGACAAATTAAAATTAGTGCAGCAAGATTAGATAGCTCGGGCAGAAAAATAACGAAATCCGTTACATCAAAAAACAATAAAAAATATGAAGTCGTAGAGAGAGAAGAAAAAACTGATATGGTAACGGTAGATAATCCTTCAAGACTGCATGCGAGAAGGCAAATAATGAAGTGGGTTTACAGAATAAAGGATAACAAGGGGAATAGAATAAATGTAGTAAACAAGCTATTTGATGAGATTGCACCTAAGTATAAAGACAGAAAAGGCGGATATACCCGGATTTACAAGCTAGGTCCCAGAAAAGGGGATGCTGCACAAATGGTTATCCTTGAGTTGGTTGATTAATGGAACAAAATATCAAATTATAAAGAGCAAGGGATTAGGTATAACAAAAGTTTGCCTTATCCCTAATTTTATATTTTAAAAGGAGTATAAATGGAGAGCAATTTTATTGAAGTAATAAATGTAAGCCACATTTATAAGACTGAAGAAACGGAAAGTGGAATTGAAGCACTTTCAAAAATAAATGTAAATATTGAAAAAGGTAAGTTTACCGTAATATTGGGCAGGAACGGTTCCGGAAAATCTACATTGGCAAAACTTATGAATGCTTTACTATTGCCTTCCGAAGGGGTAGTGTTGGTAAAAGGTATTAATACAAAAGAGGAAGTTAATATATGGGAAGTAAGACGTATTACAGGCATGGTTTTTCAAAATCCTGATAATCAAATAGTGGGGACTACTGTTGAAGAGGATGTCGCTTTCGGGCCTGAAAACCTAGGGCTGCCTCCGGCAGAAATAAGAAGGCGTGTTGATGAAGTACTGGATATAGTGGGAATGAGAGAATATAGCAAAGATTCTCCTTATCTTCTTTCGGGGGGTCAGAAGCAAAGAGTTGCTATTGCCGGAATACTGGCAATGAAACCTGAATGCATAGTACTGGACGAAGCCACTGCTATGTTGGATCCTATGGGAAGAAAAGAAGTAATGGCTGTCTTGAAAAAATTAAATAAAGAGGAAAAGATAACAATTGTACATATTACTCATAATATGGATGAAGCCTGTATGGCAGACAGAGTTATTGTTATTGATGATGGTTCAGTTGTAATTGACGGTACGCCAAAAGAAGTATTTTCCGATGTAGAAAAAATTAAAAAGCTTAGGTTGGATGTTCCACAAGTTACAGAATTGCTATATGAATTGGAAAAAGAGGGCTATGTTTTGCCCAGGGGAGTGCTTACTGTTGATGAAGCATTTAGCGTGATTTCAAAGCTTATGCGACTTTCAAGGAGGTAATATGTCCATAAAAGTTATAAACCTTTCTTATGTTTATATGAAAGGGACTCCATTTCAGAGAATGGCACTGGATGATATAAATATTGAAATTAATAAAGGAGAATTTGTTGGTATAATTGGGCATACCGGTTCGGGAAAGTCTACCCTTGTACAACACTTTAACGGCTTGCTTAAACCTACACAGGGTAAAGTAATAGTAAATGGTATAGATACATCGAGTAAGGATTTAAAGGAGTTACGAAAACAAGTTGGTATTGTGTTCCAATACCCTGAACATCAGTTGTTCGAAGAGACTGTTTATAAAGATATTGCTTTCGGGCTTAGAAAATTCCGAATGGAAAGCAATATAATAGATAAAAAGATAAATAGGGCCATTGAAATTGTAGGATTAGATAAAAGTATATTGGAAAAATCGCCTTTTGAACTTTCAGGAGGTCAGAAACGAAGAGTGGCTATAGCAGGTGTGCTGGTTATGGAGCCTGAAATAATAGTGCTGGATGAACCGGCTGCGGGACTTGATCCAAATGGAAGGAATGAAATATTTCATTTCATTGAAAGACTTTACAGGGATTTTGGCGTTACAGTTATTCTTGTATCTCATAATATGGAAGAGATAACAAGATTGGTGAAAAGAGTAATAGTAATGAATAAGGGCAGGGTTGAAATGGACGGATGTGTGAAGGAGATTTTTAAAAATACGGAGAAGCTGGAACAACTGGGGCTTTCTGCCCCCCAGATAACTTACCTAATGAAGAAATTAAAGAAAGTATTCCCTGATATTGATGATAATATTTATACTGTTAAAGATGCGAAAATGGAGATATTGAGGCATCTAAAAAATTTTAAAGGTGATAGGTATGATTAGGGATATTACACTTGGACAATATATACCGGGAGAATCTGCCATACACAGGGCTGACCCGAGAGTAAAAATAATACTTTCATTAATATATATGATTCTTATATTTATAGTCGATAATTACACGGGATTTTTCATGTTGACTATATTTACCATAATGGTTATAGTAATTTCCCGAATACCATTGAAATATACTTTGAAGGGATTAAAACCAATTGCCTTTATTGTTATTTTTACTGTTATTATAAATTTATTTACTACAAAAGGTACACCAATTATACAATATGGGTTTATAAAAATTACATTAGAAGGTATGGATATAGCGGTAAAACTAGCATTAAGGCTATCATTGCTGGTTATTACAGCTTCATTGTTAACTTTAACGACTACCCCCATACTTCTTACAGACGCTATTGAGAGCCTGATGAGACCTTTACAAGGTATTGGTATACCGGCCCACGAAATAGCAATGATGATGACCATATCTTTAAGGTTTATACCCACGTTATTGGAAGAAACAGATAAAATTATGAAAGCCCAGGCCTCTAGAGGAGCAGATTTTGATACGGGAAACTTTGTACAAAGAGCAAAAAGTTTTATCCCTGTTCTTGTCCCGCTATTTGTAAGTGCCTTCAGACGTGCCGATGATATGGCAATTGCCATGGAAGCTAGGTGTTATAGAGGAAGTAAGGGAAGGACAAGAATGAAACAATTGAAAATTAGTTCAATAGATTATAAAATAATAACAGTAATGGCAATTATGGTGTTCGTGTTGCTTTATTTACAATATATGTAATTAACAAGGGAGAGTGGAGATGTATGTATTATATTGGAATTGACCTGGGAGGGACTAATATAGCAGCGGGATTAGTGGATGAAAACGGTGTTATCATACGTAAGGACAGTATTCCAACCTTGAGGGAAAGAGAATATCCTGATATTTTAAAGGATATGGCAATGCTTTCCTTAAAATTGATAAATGAGGCGGGAATAGATATCAAAGAGGTAAAGAGTATAGGTATTGGTGCACCGGGTACACCGGATAATAAAAATGGAATATTGTTATACGCAAATAATTTGAAATTTAAAAATGTTCCCATGAGAGCAGAGATGCAAAAATATGTAAACTTGCCCATATTAATTGAAAATGACGCAAATTGTGCAGCATTGGCTGAAAGTGTTGCGGGTGCTGCAAGTGATGTAAAACATTCAATTACAATAACCCTTGGTACCGGAATTGGTGGAGGTATCGTTATTGATGGAAAGGTATACGCCGGATTTAATGGTGCAGCTGCTGAAGTTGGCCATATGACAATAGTTGTTGATGGAGAATTATGTACTTGTGGAAGAAAGGGCTGTTGGGAAGCTTATGGCTCTGCTATGGCTTTAATTGAGCAGACTAAAAAAGCAGCAAATGAAAACCCTGATTCTTTAATAAACAAGCTGGTGGAAGGAGATTTAAGTAAAATTAGCGCAAAAACTCCTTTTGACGCGGCGAAACAGGGAGATAAAACGGCAAAAAAAGTGGTTGATAGGTATTTAAAGTATGTGGCGGAAGGACTCACAAACCTGATAAATATATTTACACCTGAGGTATTGGTAATTGGCGGAGGTGTGAGTAAAGAAGGGGAATACTTGTTAAAACCTTTAAGGGAGCATATATGCAGGGATGTTTATGCCAAGGATGTACCTCAGACCCAATTAAGGGTTGCAAAGATGGGAAATGATGCAGGAATTGTAGGAGCAGCAATGCTCGGTAAGATGATTTGAGCAAACCTAATTTGTTTTACTTTGGACGTATTGAAGAGAAAAGAGACTTCTTGATGCTTGCGTTAAATTTAATGTATGGTGATAAGCAGTGCGCAATATAAAACTTACAATCGAATATGACGGGACAAACTATAATGGATGGCAAAGCCAGATAAATGGTTTTGCCATCCAGGATAAGATTGAAGATGCGATTTATAAGCTGACGAATGAAAAGGTCAAACTTATAGGTGCAGGCAGGACTGATTCAGGGGTACATGCATACGGGCAGGTTGCTAACTTTTATACATCTTCATCTATTCCGGCAGATAAGTTTTCTTTTGCGTTAAATACTATACTTCCTGATGACATAGTTGTAAGAAAGTCTGAGGAGGTTGATGAAGATTTTCATGCCAGGTTTTCAGCTAAAGGTAAGAGATATAGATATTTAATATATAACTCTACTCACCCTTCAGCTTTACTGAGAAATAAATCCTGGCATGTTTTCTATAACCTTAATATTGAACTAATGAAAGAAGCATCTTTATATCTTATAGGTACCCATAATTTTAGGAGTTTTATGGCAAAAGACAAGGGCAGCCAGGTAAAAAGTACTGTACGTACAATTTGGGAGACATCGCTTATAAGAAGAAATGATATTATTCAAATTGAAATAGCGGGGAACGGTTTTTTGTATAATATGGTCAGAATTATTGCCGGTACACTGGTCGATGTGGGTATAGGTAAGATTGAAGCTAAATATATTAACGATATAATTAAGGGATGTGATAGGAAATTGGCGGGTAGGACAGCTCCTCCCCAAGGCTTGTATCTGATGGAAGTGTATTATTAGAGAAGTGAGAAGTTGGATATTAAATATGAAATGGCGAACGACTATGAGAAAGAAAACCGGATGCTATGGCCATAAGAAAGAGTAAATAAGAGATAAATTAAAAAAATAGCATTTTATACTTGACACGCAATACCTATCTATATTACAATGTTAAAGTGCTGTAAACTTAGCCCATAACTAAAATTCAAAAATATAAATTACAATATGACGGTGAGCTTTAAGGAGGTTAATAGGTTAATGAAAACATATATGGCGAAACCCAAAGAGGTTTTTAGGAAATGGTATGTTGTAGATGCAGAAGGTAAGCCATTAGGACGACTGGCAAGTGAAGTAGCTAAAATTTTAAGAGGCAAGCATAAGCCGGAGTTTACGCCCCATATAGATACAGGCGATTATGTAATAGTCTTGAATGCGGATAAGGTAGTACTAACAGGAAAAAAGTTGGATCAGAAGTACTACAGACGTCATTCAGGGTATCCCGGAGGGTTGAAGGAAATAAAGTACAGAGACTTTTTAGCTTCGAAACCTGAAAAAGCTATAGAACTTGCAGTAAAAGGCATGTTACCGAAAAATAGCCTGGGCAGGGCAATGTTTAAAAAGCTTAAGGTTTATAGAGGAAATGAACATAAGCACCAGGCACAAAAACCTGAAAAACTGGAACTTAACATTTGAGTTGAATGGAGGTAATAGATTTAAATGAGTAAAGTACAATACTATGGAACAGGAAGAAGAAAAAAATCTGTAGCCAGAGTCAGACTCGTCCCCGGAGATGGAAAGATATTTATTAATGATAGAAGTATTGATGAATATTTTGGTCTTGAAACTTTAAAAGTTATAGTGAAACAACCATTAGTTTTAACCGATACCCTTGGTAAATTTGACGTCCTGTGCAAGGTAAGTGGAGGTGGTTTTACAGGGCAGGCGGGAGCCGTAAGGCATGGTATATCCAGAGCTCTTCTTGAAGCTGACGAGTCTTTAAGGCCTATCTTGAAAAAGGCTGGTTTCCTGACAAGAGACCCAAGAATGAAAGAAAGGAAAAAATATGGCCTTAAAAAAGCGAGGAGAGCGCCACAATTCTCCAAGAGATAGTTGTTTGCATGCGGGGATAGTTATTAAATGCGCAGTTAGATAGCTATATTACAGGGGGCGGGTTAATTCACTCAGTCCCCTATTATATTTGAATTTTGAATCTGACAGGGGGTATCGATATGTTGTTAATAAAAAACGGTAAAATATACACAATGGCTGGTAGTGTATATGAAAAAGGTTATATTATGGTTGATAATGGCAAAATAGTTAGGGTAGGAGAAGGAGAAAGCCATTTAAATGAAAGTAGTTTTAATAGAGAAACTGATAAAGTTATTGATGCAGAAGGGAAGTATGTGCTGCCCGGATTCATTGACGCCCATTGTCATGTAGGAATGTGGGAAGATTCTACGGGTTTTGAGGGAGCAGACGGGAACGAGTCTACAGACCCTATAACACCTCAATTGAGAGCTATTGATGGGGTCTACCACTTGGACAGGTCTTTTGTTGAAGCAAGAGAAAATGGGGTAACGACTGTAGTGACCGGGCCGGGAAGTGCAAATGTTATTGGTGGACAATTTGCTGCTTTGAAAACTTACGGTAGACGAGTAGAAGATATGATAATTAAAGAGCCTGTGGCTGTTAAAATAGCCTTTGGTGAAAACCCAAAAAGGGTATACGGAAGTAATAAAAAAATGCCTACTACTCGTATGGCTACTGCAGCCTTACTCAGAGAAAACTTGAAGAAAGCATTAGAATATAAAAAGTCCATGGAAGAAGACAAAAAGGAAAGCGAGAATAAAGAAAAAACGAAATTTGATATGAAAATGGACACACTTGTAAAAGTATTAAATAAAGAAATACCGTTAAAGGCTCATGCTCACAGGGCTGATGACATCCTTACTGCAATAAGAATAGCAAAGGAATTTGACGTAAATATAACAATTGAGCACTGTACAGAAGGACAGCTTGTAAAAGATATTCTTATTGAAGAAGGAATTCCTGCAATAGTAGGACCATTTCTTACCGATAGGTCCAAAGTTGAGCTAAAGAATTTAAGTGTTAAAACACCGGGAGTTTTATCTAAAGCAGGAATAAAAGTAGCTATTATGACTGATCATCCCGTTATTCCCGTACAGAATCTCTGGCTTTGTGCTGCAATGGCTGTAAGAGAGGGAATGGAAGAAGAAGAGGCTTTAAAGGCTATAACAATAAATGCTGCCCAAATAACCGGCATAGATAACAGAGTTGGAAGCTTGGAGGCGGGAAAAGATGCAGATATAGTAATATTTGACGGACATCCTTTTGATATAAAATCGAGAGCTGTGACAACAATAATAAACGGAGAAGTGGTTTATGAGGAAGTGAAAGGTTGATAACTATTAAGACGGCATCTGAGCATGAAACCCGAAATATTGGTTTCCTACTAGGTTCTGTATTAAAAAAGGGAGATATTGTGTGTCTTGAGGGAGAGCTTGGAGTAGGAAAGACTGTTTTTGTAAAAGGGGTG
Source organism: Bacillota bacterium (assembly GCA_013314855.1). Taxonomy (NCBI): domain Bacteria; kingdom Bacillati; phylum Bacillota; species Bacillota bacterium. Next base: position 23,757 of record JABUEW010000057.1, read on the forward strand.
GCTTCTGCCCTCGGAGTTGAAGAATACGTTACAAGCCCTACATTTATTATTGTAAATGAATATAATGGGAGATTGCCTGTTTACCATTTTGATGTTTATCGGATATCAGACCCTCAAGATATGTATGAAATCGGTTTTGAAGAGTATATATACGGAGATGGGATTGTAGTAGTTGAGTGGGCTGATTTAATAAAAGAAATACTCCCTGATGAACTTATATGGGTAAGAATAGAGAAAAATAATATCAATAAAAAAAATAATGCGGGTGAGAAAGATGTCCTTATGGTGGAGGAAGGAAGAATAATACACATAGATTTTATAGGTGAGAGATACAGGAAGTATATGGATTGTCTTGTTTCAAATATGGGAAAAGAGGTAGGTAAAGGTTGAAAGTACTAGCCCTAGATACATCGGCCTTGGTAGCTTCTGTAGCTGTTATGGATAATTGGATACTATTAGGTGAATATACTCTCAATCACAAAAAGACGCATTCCCAAAAGCTTATTCTTATGATTGAAGAGTTATTGGCAAATTTGGAATTAAGTCCGAATGATATTGATTTATTTGCCGTATCAAAGGGACCGGGGTCTTTCACTGGATTAAGGATAGGTGTTACCACTGTAAAAACTATGGCTTATGCTCTGGATAAACCTGTAGTTGGCGTTCCCACTCTTGATGTATTGGCCTATAATATACCCTTTTGCCGACACATCATATGTCCAATAATGGACGCAAGGAATAACCAGGTATACACTGCTTTATACCAATGGGCTTCAGGTGAGCAACAAAGGTTGACGGAGTATATGGGCGTAAAAATAGAAGAATTGGTTAAAATTATCCGGGAGAATATAGTTGAAAGGGAGAATATTGATAAAATCAGGGTAAGAGTTATTTTTACAGGAGATGGGGTAATTGTACACAGGGCTTTCTTTTCAAATGAATTAGGTGATAGATGCACTTTTGCTCCGTACAACCTTTTGTTTCAAAGAGCTTCATCTGTAGCAGAGATTGCTTTAAATCTCGCCCTCAAAGGGGAAAGTGAAGACTGTTTTAGCTTGGTTCCATTTTACCTTAGAAAATCTCAGGCAGAAAGAATGAGGGAAATTGAAGGGAATTGATAAAGAAATTGATATTGTGAATACAGAAAATTGGCATATAGATGATATAATAGTTATTGAAAAATTGAGCTTTACAATTCCATGGACAAAAAATGCTTTTTTACAGGAACTACAGAATAATAAGTTTGCTGTATATTTATCTGCAAAAATGGGAGATAGAATAGTCGGTTATGCAGGAATGTGGAAAATCTTCGATGAAGGACACATAACCAATGTTGCAGTACATCCTGAATTCAGGCGTATGGGTATAGGGAGCATGCTGCTTGAAAGGCTGATAAACTTGGCAAAAAGAGATGGAATTACCAAAATGACCCTGGAGGTAAGACAGAGTAACAAGGCAGCCCAAGCTTTATATAAAAAATATGGTTTCAAGGCTGCAGGAATTCGCAAGGAATACTATGCCGACAACGGTGAAGATGCTGTTATAATGTGGAATGAATGGTTATAACAAATGTGAAAAATAAGAATAATATGTTCTTTACCATCCATACTAATCACACGGAGGTGTATTATATGGATGGTAAATTTAAAAGAATTTACTACTATAGTAGATTATTAAATATAGTTGTATTTAGCCCTTTAGTTTTTGTGTTTTTATTAATAATCGTATCTTGTAATACAAATATATTAAATAAAAATAGAGAACCCAGGGTAAAAAAAGACGTATACCTTGAAGATGAAAATGTAGGCGGGCTTACGAGACAGGAAGTGCTTAAAAAGATTCAAGAGCATGCATCGAAAATTGATGTTGCAGCAAAGGATGCAATTATGGAGCCTTCAAGTTGGGGAATTTTTGAAGGAAAACCGGGCTTGAAGGTAAATATTGGAAAAACACTGGAGAATGTATTAAATGCAGAGGAAGGGCAGAAAGTGGAATTGGTTTTAGAAAGGGTATACCCTAATATAACTAATCAGCATTTACAAAGTAATATTGTTGAAATAGCGAGCTATTCAACTCCCATTGTTGACAAAAGCGAATCGAGGATGAACAATATAAAAATAGCAGCAGAAAAAATAAATAATAAAATACTGCAAACAGGAGAAGAGTTTTCATTTAACCGGGTTGTAGGAAGACGGACTGAAGATAAAGGTTATGAATACGCTCCTATTATAATCAAGACAGAAGATGGGCATAAGAAAAAAGATGGTATAGGCGGAGGGGTATGCCAGCTTTCCACCACTTTATATAATGCCGTGGAAGAATGCGGCCTTGAAGTGACGGAAAGGCATACTCATTCTTCTGATGTAACATATGTACCTGAAGGTGAAGATGCTACAGTATCCTATGGGTCTATAGACTTAAAATTTATAAATACCAGGAAGTATCCAATAATGATAAAAGTATATGTGGAAGGGGAAGAACTCATAGTTAAAATACTGGAAAATAGAAATTTTGAGCCTGGCAGTTAGAGATTAGAGTTTAGAGAGGAGGGCGCATTTTTTATATATGACCCATATAATGACAGAAACATTGCGGAAGGTCTCGTAGAGCCTGTTAATCCGACGAGGGATAAGCAAATCAACTGTATGAGCAAAATAATTACATTGATGTGCTA
>JABUEW010000058.1 GCA_013314855.1 Bacillota bacterium
ATATGTATCCTCTTCGAAAAGATTTTCTGATTTTGAATTTGAAGGTATAACTTATAAATATGTTCCTTCAAAATTTGATTTGGGAGTAATCTCTCCAAAAAACACAAAGGGGATTCGGATTACTTCGCTAGAGCGTACTGTAGTCGATAGCATAAAGGATTTTGACAAAATAGGAGGACTGGAAGAACTTCTAAATTGCATCACTTCTATCTCTTATTTAGATGAGAATCAATTAATCAAATATTTGTCTGCTTATGATATGCAGTTTTTATATCAGAAAACAGGATTTATACTGGAGCATTATAAAGATCAGTTGCATCTTTCCGATGAATTTATAGATTACTGTAAAAGTAAAATCGGAAAAAGCACCAGATATTTGACGAAAGAAAGCACTAAGTATAATAGTCAATGGAAATTGGTTGTTCCCGATGGTATTTTTCAGATGGTAGAGCAGGGAGGAATGCCACTTGTATAACTATGACAAAAACTATATTTCTCAAAGAGCGTCCAAATTTGGGTTTATCCGGGATACATTGGAAAAGGTGTATCGCCTGGCGGATATCTTAGAATATATAAACAGTGATCCAATATTGAAAGGTAAATTAGCTTTAAAAGGTGGAACTGCAATAAATTTAACAATATTCAATCTTCCAAGATTGTCTGTAGATATTGATCTTGATTATTTAGGAAATGACAGTAAAGAAGAAATGCTGCAAAACAGAATGATTATAAACACTGCTCTTGCGAAATTTATGGCGCTTAACGGTTATAGGCTCAGTCCCAAAACTAAAACACCTCACAGTCTTGATTCTTGGATTTATGAGTATGTTAATTGCGGTGGCAACAAAGATACCATTAAGATAGAAATTAACTATTCTTTAAGAGCGCATGTTTTCCCGGTAAAAGAAATGAAAATCATTACAGAACACTTTGAAAGTGAATATAATTTGAATTGCCTTAATGCTCTTGAGATTTTCGGTAGCAAGATTAATGCGCTTATAAGCAGAGCTGCGGCACGAGATTTATATGATGTTTACAATATGATTAAGTTTAGGCTGTTTGATGAAAGTGAAGAACAGCTTCTCAGAAAATGTGTGGTGTTCTACGCTGCAATATCAGCCAGGGAAATAAATAAAAGCTTTGATACAGGGGCTATTGATGGCATTACAAAATATAAAATCAGGACTGATTTGCTTCCGGTGTTAACCAAACATGATTCATTCGACTTGGATTCAGCTAAAAAAGCCACAAAGGAGTATATTTCAGAATTGATGGTATTAACACCTCAGGAACAGGAATTCCTGGAGCAGTTTGAAGCAAAAGAGTATAAGCCGGAGCTGCTGTTTGATGATGCTGATATTATTTGTCGCATCAAATCACATCCAATGGCATTGTGGAAGATCAGACAGTGAGATGATAATTGGGTATGAGTATAGGAAGAAGCAAAGGAGAGGTAAAAGTGAGCAAAGCAGGAGCAAAATTTTCCGAAGTGAAGGAGCTTTTAATGAAAGATAAGGAATTCAAAGAAGAATATGAAAAGCTGAAGCTGCGGGAGGAACTGCTGGCCGTGGAGCAGGACCGTTTGGCCGGCCGCATGGGTTGCACGCCGGAGAAACTGGACAAATATCTGGATGGTATTATCGACGGAGTGGAGTCTGGAAAAGATAGTGGAATATAAATTTGATTGTCCGGATTTTTGATGAATTTGGTTTTTAAACGATATGTAACAAACAATTTCGGGCAAATGCTGAGATATCTTGAAATGCCGCATATCCGCTTCCATGACCTGCGCCATTCGGCAGCCACAAATATGCACCAACTTACAGGCGATTTCTATACCGTCGGTGAGATTTTAGGCCACACCCTAATAAAAGGCATAGGCATATCGCTGGGCATTTCTACAAACCTTGAAGCTGTCACCGCTCAGTACGTGGATGTGCGGCTGGACAGAAAAAAGGCCGTGCTGGACACCTACCACAATGCCCTGCATCCGCAAGGCAAAGCCGCTGAGAAAACAGCGGATAAAAAACCAAGAAAGAAAAACCGTGAGATGGAACGGTAATTGTACTGTTCCCGCGAATATGCTATGATTATTATGTCATAGAAGGCGGCGTTTAAGCTGACCACCATAAATTAAAATGTTATCATGTTGTAAAATTGTTATAAAACTGTCCCGGATAACAAAACAAAAAGATATAAAGACATATAAAGCCACTTTTAAAAATCCCCGTGAAATCAAGGTTTTATCGGTGAAGATATTAGAACATATAAAAAGAAATGGGCGAAAAATTGGCAAAATTACCCCTCGAAATCGTGAGGCGGGTGAAACCGTCCGGGGGTTCGAATCCCTCTCTCTCCGCCAAAGTAATATCAAGCGTTTCGAGATTTTCAGGATGCTTTAAAAGAAACATATTCAGATCATGAATTTCGGCTATTCCTGGAAAAATCCGATACAAAAACCGCTACCTTAAGAAATCAAACTTTTTCACATTCAAATTTTCATTATAAAATCAATTAAAACTTAGAGAAATTACAAACAATTTATTTACCTGTGAGATTGTGAGCCTTTCATTCTGAAAGTCCGGTCTGTAAAAAGGCATAAATTAATGCAGGAATTAAAGCCAATATTCCTTTTCCAGCAAATTGTGAAGTAGCTATATTGCTTCCTTTTATCATATTTTACTATTTACAATAAAAACCAGCAACTTTTACTTGAGTGCATTGTTAGCCGATTGACTGCGCCCCTAAATTCAGAGGCTGCCATGGATGGCAGCCCCCTATACACTTTATGCATAAGCCAGTTTGCCTTTCGGCTTAGGTATTTCTCTATCGATCGATTTTGCAGTCTCAATCCATTCTTCTATTATTTTTTCTACATTTTCTAATACATCCTTATACGACTTACCATCTGCTGTGCATCCAGGTAATTCAGGGACTTCTGCAATATAGCAGTTATCTTCTTCACTCCAATAAATAATGATTTCATATTTAAACATCATAATCAACTCCCATCTTATACTTTAATAATATACTTCTTACTTGCTTAACTTGATACGGCTTAGCTTTTGATCCAACAGGTTGTATATTTAATATCTCTTCTATTCCATCTTTATAGAATATATGATGACTACCTTTTATTCTCTCTTCAAAATCAAAATGCCTTAAGACCTTACACAAATCAGTGAACTACATCGCCAATAAATTGGCGAGCTTTGTGCTCCCGATGAAACCATGAAAGAAATCCCATCGGTACGCAACAGGGGTGTCCAACCCCACTACTGCCGTGATAGGTTTACCTACCCTTTGCAGATACTTTTTCATTATGTTGTATGCTCCTACACAATCAGCATTAAGCAATTTGTCTTCAATAATATATAGACCTCTATGTTTGCGGTTTGATTTCTTCGTAGTTTGTAGATGTTCTCTAAGTTCATATTCTTTGCTTTGTTCATCCTTGATTTTATTAACATAATCCAATATCTTATAACGAAGTGGTTCCGGTTTACCGTCAAGTTTACAAGGCCCTGTTATATATGAATAACCTTCGTTCTCAAGCACCTGCTGTTGTATTTCCTGACTCATATTCTTTATCCGGCTGGCTACGATATACCCATACCCTGCATCCCGTATGAGCTTTAGATTAATCTTACTGTTTAATCCCTTATCTGCAACAATTACTACATGACGTATCCCAAAATGCTTTTTTAGGTTCTCTAATGCCCCTGCCATGGTTTTCCTATTAAATGTACTGCCTTTGTATAATTCATATCCGATGGGACACCCTTCACAATCTATCAGCATACCCATCACTACCTGTACTTCATTGTATTTGTTATCCTTGCTATACCCAAAATCCCTCAGGTCATCCTGTTTTACACTCTCAAATGCAAATGTAGTTACATCGTAAAATACAACATCTATGGTTCCCGGTTTTCCATAGAAATCTTTATAAGAGATATGAAAAGCCATCTTGGGGTTGGGAATTATCAAGTCCAATCTTATTACGGGATATTAAGGTATGTACATCTGGCAATGATAGCGTTTAATACAGGTAAAATATTACTGCTTAATGCAACTAAAATCGAATGGTTAAAAATTGATGAATCTATTGACAAGAAATGGGTATCTGTACTAAGCTTTAATTGGTTAAGATATGGACTCAAAAAGTATGCTTTGGGAAAAATTGTTTTAGAGGATTCCGTAGAATATAGGGATTCTTTGAAAAAATCAAATATAAAAGATGCTCTGCTTAGTATGGTTGCATAACAGGGCTGGAAATTATCCAAATATATGCGAAATTATAGATATATAGATCTTTTGGGTATTTACTAGCATCTCTGTTATTCATATACTGTATCACAAAACAATAATTATGATGTATCTTAAAAAAGAGGTGTCAGGTTTGTTTAGGGTCTATATGTTAGGGCATTTTGCCATGTTATCTCCCAAAGGCGAGGTAATTTTGCCCACGAATAAGGTTCGGGTACTCACAGCATATTTATTCTGGCAAAAAGGTAACTGGATTAAGCGTGAGGCCTTGCAGAACATATTATGGGAAGAAGCCGACCAGGATCATGCTTCTGGAAGTCTTCGTACTGCTCTTCACTCTATACGGCGAGCACTAGCTGAGTATAATGATGCTTCATGTATACTTGATATTAGAAGGGATACAGTAAGAATCCCTTCTAACGCCGATTGTTGGATTGACGCCAAGGATTTTGAGGAAAATGCAATAAAAGGGTTAAAAAATGAGCCCTCGAATATTGATTATCTCATGTCTGCAGTATCTCTTTACCGGGGACATTTCCTCGAAGATATGGATTTTGACTGGTGTGTTGTGGAACGTCAACGTTTAAATGTTATGTATATCGGAGTGCTAAAAAAACTGGTAGAAAGTTTGACTAATGCGAAGCTTTACGAGGCAGCCTTAACCTATGCCCAATACTGGTTAAATGCGGATTCTCTTAATGAAGCAGCCCATCAGGCATTGATGAAACTTTATGCGATTATTGGTCAACCAAAAAATGTTATTGAACAATTTGAATACTGCAAGCGGTTACTAAAGGACGAACTCGGCATTTCTCCTTCTAAGGAGACAATAAGATTGTTCCAGGAATTGGGGCATGGCAAACATATAAATGGTTTTCCGAGATCCCAAAAAAATTCTGCCAATCAAAATAATACGAACTATGATGTCCTGCCAATCGATATGATATCCGGCGACCCACTGCGTAATGTAACTATGCTTCTTGCATATGGTGAAGAAAAAGCTCTACGTGAAGAAAATTTAAACGGAATTAGCTTAATGGAAAAAGCACTTTCAAAATGTAAAAAAATCCATGACCTTGCGGCAAAAGCCAAATTAGCTCTAGGCGAAACAATGCTTTGGCTTTCTATTATTTTAATACCTAATGAAAAACATGCCTTAAGATTAAAGGCAATGAAATATATCAATGAAGCCCTTGATTACTATAAGGCAAACGGTTGCCAGAAGGAATTAAAAGATGCCTTGTTCATGGCATCAGCTGCTACCTGGGTAGCAGGTAATAACAACAAACTTGCCGAATTGGCGAAAGAAGGGCTTAATATAGCTCATGCCAGCAATGACCGCGAGTCAGAAGCTCGTTTTTACCTACTGCTTGGAATGTCTTTCAGGGAGCTTTTCCAGCTTGAAAAGGCGCAAGAAGCTTTTAACCAGGCTATTAAATATATTCCGTATGTTACTAATTTGTGGGAAATGATCTGGATTATTTTCCAGCGCGCCATTTTTTCTTACTCGACCGGCGAACTAGGTGATGCAGAAAGTTTTCTGCGTGAGGCTCTTAATTTTTGCCGTATTGATTGTTCAAATTCAATAAAAGTAAAGGTTGGCGAATGTACAACACGTTCAATGCTCATCGTAGTACTCCATTATAAAAACCGCATGCCAACGGAATTAATAGAACTTGTTCCACGGGGTGAAATGACAAAGTATGTTCCCGAACCATTCAGGTATTTAAATACTCTCTATACTTCAACAACTGGCCGGGTATTAATTCTTCAAAATATTAGCAGTTGGCTTCGAACCAGGATATATAATTTGTCGTCACCAGTAGTCGCGTATACTATAAGGTCAATAATAGAAGAAATGATGTCTGAAGGTATGAATAAAATGGCATTGCAGTGGGCATCGGTGGGAATACGTCTTGGGCGTGCCAGGCAATGGCATAGTATCCTTGCCCTTTTTTATTGTTATAGGGCTGTAATCTTAAGCCGGCAAGGGCATTCTGCACATGCAAGGATATGCTTGTCAAGGGCATTGAGGACGATAGATCGTGCGGATGCTTGGGTACCGGCATGGATTGCCAGGGCAGAGGGAACAATTGCATGGGCTGAGAGAGAATTTATAAAGGTTGAAAAATACTTTAATCAAAGCATACAGCTATTCGACAAAATAGGAGATGAATATGATTCCGGCCAGGTAAAACTAGAAATAAACAAACTTAAAAATATCCCTGCCCAATGAACTACTATTACATCAACCCCATTTTTTCACAAGCAGGTAACTACCGGAAATATATTTAAATATTGCCTTTCTTTATCGAGACTTTAAGCAGTAGCCAAGACTTTTCAGGAACTTGGCAATAAATGTTTTAACGTTTTTTTAACAGAGAGTGATTATATTAGTATTAATTATTAATATTAATTCAGTTATTAACAAGGCAACTCCTAGATACATAGATAGGCTTTGTAAGATTTTTGTTTTATTACTTGTGAAATTAAATAGCTATAAAATTCTATAAGAATTGAAGCTATTTAAAGATAAATCTAATTTATTGAGATAGGAGGTATTTATGTGTATTATGTAAAATATCACAGAAGATTTGCAGCAAAGGTTACAGTTATCCTGTTGGTATTTATGTTAACTAACCTTTTTCCCTGTACAAATATAGTTATCGCTGCCAATTCAAGTACTCCAAGCCTGAAAATTACTGGCAACAACATTGAAATTTCTCCTGCAAGCATTAAGGGCGGAACAAATGCTACCTTCAAAGCAACTATAGAAAATATTGGTACAGCCAATGCTAGTAATGTAAAGGTCATATTTCTGATTGGTAATGAGCAGATAGGTGAAAAAATTATTTCAATCATTTCAAAGGGCAGTTCGAAATTTGTCAGCCTCAGCTACAAAATTCCAAGCAATTTTGCAGGAAAATATACCCTGAAAGTTGTAGTTGACCCGAACAATACCATAGCTGAATTGGAGGAGACAGATAACTCTGCTACTAAGGATTTCACCGTGTTAGTAAATTTACCGGACCTTGCCATCACTCAGCAAGATATAACTATTACCCCTGCCAGTTTCAAAGCTGGGGATAGTATATCAATAAATACCAAAGTTAAGAATATTGGGAACTCTAATGTTAGCAATATAGCTTTAAAATACTTTCTTGGCTCAACTCAAATAGGTGTAAATACCATTTCATCCATCAGCAGTAATTCCAGCAGTAACACGACCTTAAAATACGTACTGCCTAGTAATATATCAGGCGAACAAAAGCTGAAGGTGGTAGTGGATCCGAATAACACTATCGTTGAAATATACGAAAATAATAATACAGCTGAAAAGTCAATTACTATTAGTGAAGCCTATGTCGACCTTTCAGTATCTGCCAGCGATATTCTTATTTCCGATACAAACCCCAAGGCTGGCCAGACAATTTCAATAACTGCTACTATAAGGAACAAGGGGAATATGAATGTTAATAAATTTACAGCACAAATTTTTGCTGGTAATCAGAAGTTGGTCGAAAATAAAAACATGAATATTAAGGCAAACAGCAGTACAACTCTAAAAGCATCCTACAAAGCACCATCCAATCTCGGGGAATGCGGTATAGTAGTGATAGTTGATCCCGAGAATACAATTCCTGAAAAGAATGAAAATAATAATTTTGATTTACGTTTTATGGGAATAAGATCCAAGGATATTGACCTTTCCGTAAATACTACTCCTTGGACGATTAAGCCTGAAGGCACAATTATTGCAGGGACTAAATTTACCCTTACAGGCACTGTTCACAATTTAGGAACTGACAAATCAGAAACCGCCACCCTTACAGTCAGTATTGTGAAATATGAGGCAGCAAGAAATTATACAACGAATACCTCAAATGCTTCGAAGGAAGGTATGCAAAAATCCGGCAAAGAAAGCGAAAACAGTAATGCGGATAATACAGGAAAAAAAGAAGACGTGAAAGATAGCAATAAAGATAGCAATAAAGATAGCAATAAAGATGGCAATAAAGATAGCAATACTGGTCAAAAAACTGGGAAAAGCCTTTTAGAAAAGTTTAGTAGTGATAAGGAGTTGTTGCTTTTAAAGGATATTGCGCTTGCCAAAGAAAAGGAAATATTGCAGGAAAAGCTCTCTTTTACCGAATCAAGCAAGCGCGTGCTTATAAACCTCTCAAGCTTCAATATTCCTTCAATAACCGGAGGGAGTTCAACAAGCATATCGAAGCAATTGACGCTCCCAGCCGATTATGATCTTACGAACTGTAAACTAGAAATACTAGTCAATGGGAATGGTATCATACCTGAACAAAATAGGGCCAACAATGTCAGTATAGTCACTTTCCCTTCGAAGCCGCGTTGTAAGGATGTATCGGTGGAGAATGCGGACATTACGCACACCCCTTCCAATCGTGAAATAAAAGCAGGCGAAAACATAACCTTGAAATCTATAATAAATAACAACGGTACAGACGATATAAAGGATCTGAAGGTAAATATCTTTCATAACAACATTTCTTCGCTTCAAGGGGCAAAACTTATAAAGACCAGGACAATTTCATCAACTATCAAGGCTGGTCAATCCTACACGTTAAGCGAGGTTGTACAGGTACCTTCCAATTCGAATGAAAACCCTGTAATGATTGTCCTGCTTGACCCTGATAACCAAGTAAGCGAAAGCAGTGAAACAAATAATATAGGATTCCACTCTGTACCGGTGACACCCCAAACCAGGGATTTGTGCATTGACTCGATTACTCCTAGCATCCTGCACCCGAAGCCAAACGAGACGGTCACCTGGACAGTTGTGGTAAGAAATAACGGTAATACCGAGGTGGGCAGTGCAAAATTAGGGTTTTTTGACGAAATTGACACCGAAACCCCGTCAAAAACAGTTAATATAGGTCCGATAGGCCCAGATAAAACCATTACAAAGACTTTTACATGGTCATGGACGCTTCCGACATGGATTCCGTTTTTCAAGGATTACCCTATGAGGGTTGTCGTTGATTATGATAATAAGGTTAATGAAATCGATGAACAAAATAATGGAAAAACATACAAAATATCACTTGGAGTCCCTGACCTGTTAATAGACAGTTCTCAAACCCGAGTGTCTGATGTGATAAGAGCGGGAAGCGAGTCTACTTTTAGAACAATTATTTGGAATAAGGGTTTTGTACCGGCAAGCAATGTCAAAGTGAAGCTTTTGTATTATGTTCATGGCCAGAGCGGAGCTTCATTGATACAGGTCGATGAGCGCAATGTTGGAAGTATTAGCCCTGAAAAATGTGTAGGTATTGTTTTCAATAAAAATTGGAGCAATATAACACCGGGAACAACAATAAGCCTAGTTGTTGTTGTAGACCCTGATGACACTATCATGGAATTAGATGAGCTAAATAACAGGGTTGAAAAGGTAACCGCGGCAATTGAGCCTGAGCCTCCTATAATCTATACAGTGAATACAGCTCCGGTAACAAGCGAGACAAGCGGAAATGGCTCGCAGGAAAGTACGGAAGCTGCAGGGCAACAGGAAACTTCTATTATGGATACTGATAATGACCAGATACCTGATTCAAAAGAGGCCTTATATGGCACCTCAATCGACAATCCCGACTGCGACGGAGATGGAATCATTGACGGGAAAGACATGTCGCCGCTAATAAACCCAGCAGAACCAACATGGTTGGAAGTTCAGAAAAAGGGTATGATAAGAATCAAACAGCCATTCATGGCATTTGGTCTTGATGGATGGGTGAAAAGATATACACTTCAAGGTATTCCTCCTTCATTGGTGTTCAACCAGACATATGAAGATGATGGCACCAAGAAAAGCAAGATGAATGACACCTATTACAAAAAAGCACTAGATAAAGTTTTTGCAAATAGTAAGTTTGCAGCCTATAAGCTTGAAAATGTTTCACCCGCTGATGTATGCGGAATAAATACAAACATAATAGAAGACTTACATGATTACTATCATGAGAGTAGTACTATATATCAAGCAGATATTTTACATCCCGTCGAGTACAGGTTTTATTATGATTTTATAACGGATTTTCAGTTCGCGTACATGAAAAACAATATAGAAATGAAATATCCTGATGAAAACAATTATTACAGGTATCTTCTCTTCCCTGCCAAGCTTTCAGCAGGACATGAACAGACCATATGCATACAGTTCAAGGACATTACCATGTACAATTCCATAAACTACCAGGATGATAATCACTTCAAGTTACCGGCCTTTTCGTATGCATTCTATCGTACGAATAATTTTGATGATGACAATAATATGCCATTTTATGAAAATATTGCAGTAGTGGGGATAGAAGAAGCAAATCTATTCCGTGTAAGTTTTAAATTAAGCAAAGAATATGCTCAGTCTGATTCATGCTACCTTAAAATAACCCCCTTATGGGTTGAAAAAAATGGAAGCAGAACAAGTTATTTGCCCATGACACCTTCCTGGAATATAACCGGGATAATGAGAGACATTGTATACCTGGATGATGGGCAGGGTAACAGCAGGATAGTATCAACGGAGATGAAAAGCTTCGACCAGTTGAATTCAAATATAATCACGCCTCCGCAAATACAAAGCCAGCAAAATTCACCTAATTTTAACAAATATACATCATGGATGGGAGCTATTGAATATAACCCTAGTAGTAGTTCAAGTTCAGGTGGTAGCGCTAGCGTTTATAATGTAATAGAATTTACCCTGTCAGTTTGTACGGTTGTTGACAAAATTTCAGATACTGTTTCAAATTTCACCAAGCTCACCGAAAGTTTTGTCACCTCTCAGAATAAAGTCAATGACCTGAATAAACTCCCAACAAATCACTGGGCTAGATCTCCCAAATATTCGGCAGTTACTAATACAATTTCGGTAACAGGCAGCGTTACCTCAATAGTTACCGACGGTAAAGATGCATATGTTGCCTACAAGGATGGCAATACTGTCAAAGCCATATATTATACTTTAAAGGTAGTTACTTCAGGAGTTGAAACGACGGCAAGCCTCGTAAAGATAGGTGAAGAATCACTCGGTTATACAGGGAAAGCAGGGAAGCTTGGAGTGCTGGCTACCAAAAAAGCCACGGCTGCCCTAGCATTAGCTGTAGGGATTATAGAAGTAAGCTACAATGCTTACATGTGGTCAAATACCGATGATCCCATTCTCAAGGGAGCATATGCGGAAAAAATTGCAAGCAGTACTGTTGATACTGGTATTTCGGTAGCGGCTGTTTTTTCACCTCATACATTGGTTTTCCAGGTTACATGGTCAATTGGAGTAGAAATTTATGGAGCCATCTTTGGTTACAATTTTGCGTATAATACCTGTAAATCTCCTGGTACCGCCTTCGTATTCCTTGGACAATACTTTTCGGGCTGCAGCGTACCTTCACAATGGGCACAGGAAGCATACCTCAAAGCAAGGAACGATGCGGTTGATCAAATAAATATGTATAATGATGGTTTCAGGGGGTACTTTGTAACAGTATTCATCGATCCCGACTTGTGACAATTTGTAATAGATAACATAACAAAAAAAGATTTACTTCTTCTCTTTATAAAATAAAAGAAAGAAATTTTCCTCCACCCTTGGTATTTTGATATTACTGAGGGTGATCCCTTTTAATTTTTTTAGTAATTATATTATATTTTATAATTGTTTTTCTTTAATTATGATTATGATTGTTTTTCCGCAATATCTCCTGCTATGGGTAGTTTATACATTTTTCCTTGATATGCATTGTACATTAAAAATAGCCATAAAACAATACTCAGTAAAGTTAATAAGGTCGACAGCAAAGCACCTATGAATGGTATTACTTTCAGTATCATATTGGCGATGAATATGGCTGCAAAAACTACTGTAGACTGGATGGCATGAAATTTCACAAATTTACTCTCTTTTTCGATAATTATAAATAGAATTCCCGTAATCCATCCTAACACATAACACAATAATCCTGCAATATTTTCCTGTAAACCTGTAGAAGACTTTTTATTGTCCATACTAATATTACCCCCTCTATTTCTCTATTTTTATTTTTTTAATACTGCCTACCTATATGAACATCAATTTCAGTCTGGATTTAAGGTAAATACCCTTGGCAAGCAATATCACAAGTGTGATTATATCATAAAATATAAGCTGCATCAAATATATTTTATCAATTTTGTTAATAAATCCTGTCTGACTCCTTAAAAATAATTTCACAATCTACTCTGTTTTTACACAGCGAAGAGGATATGGTATGACTTACGGAAAATCAGGAATTTGCCAAAGAATGAACTCAACTTATGAGCCAGGTTATTGCCAAAGGCAATAAAATTAAAATCATTCATATGGTTAATCGTCCCCTTGATGAAATGCTGTCCGCCATCGTTCAATGGATGCCGTTATATATAAACAGTACGATAGAATCTTATTTCTATCCGAAACATAGGGACGGCCTGTTTAAACGCACACTTTTTTTATGCTCTGATTCTGCTGCAGTTTTTTCCAATTCATTTGGTGAAAGCAGTAAGAATATAGTGAGCTATCTATCTACTGATAGAGCTGTACTATTGTCTCTCCAAGATGAATTTTGCCGTTATCTTGAACTTTGCCGCCCTCTTATCCATGTTTTTACACCGGATAAACAGGAAATTTTTCTTAAAGCTCTGTCGGAATTTGAAAATCAACATTGCGATAGCATCCTGAAAACTATCGGATTTTCAAGCTCCACTATGCCTTCAGAATTAGTTTCGAAAATATTGGTGCGGACTTCCTATTTTAACGATCATAATATTATGGCTTATTTGAAGAGAAGGACAAAAGTCTTCCAAAGAAATCTTGAAAAAAACAAATTTATTGAAATAATATGCTTGCCAAAGTTAGAAGATGTTTTTGCCGGAAAAATTCCTATACCGTTAATGATTCATTACGGTGAAATTTTTTACTCTCCTCAAGAATACTTGCTTCATCTTCAAAACACAATTAAACTTCTGGAGAATTATTAGAACTATCATGCTTTTATTTTAGACAAAAAATCGATGGAACATCTTGAGATTTATGTCAAAGAAGAAACAGGAGTAATTATTGCAAAATATGACTTTCCGCAGGCCTTCTTCGGTCTTAATGAGAGTAATATGACTTCTGCTTTCTGGAGTTACATGAAAAACATTACTAATACTTTATCAAAAGAAAAACAGGATAAAATATATATTTTAAGGCAATTGAAACATATTGAAAGAGCCATAATTTTCAATATGAACAATGCACATGAATAAAACAGCCATCATTATGCTTTTCACAATTTTGTGATTGTTTTTTCTTACGGTTATTACATAGAAAAGTCTATCATTCCGCACCGATGGGGTAGAGTTTTTCATGCGTCCGGTCTCTTTTTGCTCCATAGCGCCTGCATCATCAATTGTAACAGTAATAAACTGGGCTAGCCGTGAATAAAATATAGAATGTATTATTGTTTGTTCTGACTATTCTCAAAAAGCTCTAAAAATTCATTTAAATCCTCTTTTATCAAACTATAAGTACTTTCAAGGTCATCAATTAAAGGTGCAAGCTTTTTTCTTAGATATATTATATGTAAATCAATTTCATACCGTGTATTTGCTCCAATGCAATTATCAATTGCTTGCCTGCTTTTAGTAGCACAAAGCTTTTTAACCAAGCACTCTACAGCATAAAATTCGGCTCCGAACTTACGAATTTTACCAGCTCGCCAGCGCTATCCAGCTGTTCTTTATTCCCGGTAAGCAACCTGGCTATAAGCCTTTTGCCCGCTGCCGGCGATAATACATACTGCCTGGTTGTTTTGTTCTCATTGCTCATTAACGATACCCCTTTTCATTTATGTTTTTTAATCTTTTTAAACTTAATTACTAACATATTACCTTAATTACTAATATATTACTGGCTTTTGCCGGTTCCAATATGCGCTCATAATATCTAATTCAAATATTCAATCACCTCTCGGTCGGATTACCCGGTCGGATTATTGTCTTAAATTTGATTTTTATCTCCTACTTAATTATACTCCAGGCGGTATATATCATCAATAGGTTGCAAAACCTTATTGGGTTGTAAAAAAATGCGCCCATTGACGTTTGCCTAATTATTATATATACTATGCCATGTGGATATAATAAGATTGGATTTTAGTTCCTAGTCCAGGCATTAATAAAACAATACAAGAAACAATACAAGGGGTGTTTTAATGACCGCAAATAACAGCATCCCGTCAGCAAAAAAAGTTACTATAGGGATTGAAGAGGATTTTCCGGTCCTTGTCGTCGAAACAATCGGCATAAGCAAGGAATCAACTGTGCTTCACTGGCATGGCTGTATGGAGATTTGTTATTTGAAGCAGGGAACAGGGACATACCTGATAGGAGGAAGAAATTATCCGTTTGAAAAGGGCGATGTTTTTGTAATAAACAGCAAGGAAGTCCATCTGGCTTATAATGACAAGGACGTCATCATGCTGGTCCTGTTGTTCGAACCGGAGCTTTTATGGACCGCTTCATGTTATCCTTTTGAGATGTATTATATGAAGCCATTCTGGAAATAGAAAATGAATTCAAAAACAAAAAGAATGGCTATAAACAAATGATTAAATCCCTCATCTTAAAGCTTTCCACTTACCTTTTAAGGTATCTTGACATGGAAGAAGACGAAGGACTTCCCGGCAGGCTGAAAAACTCCCTTAGGCTTGAACCGGTGTTCAGCTTCATTGATGCCAATTACAGCAGTAAAATCAGCCTGGAGGAGCTGGCGGCACTGGTCAATATGAGTGTTTCAAATTTCAGTTCGGTTTTTAAAAAAACCTTTGGAATATCACCTCTGGAATATGTTATCAGGGTGAGAATCGTCAAAGCTTCGGAACTCCTTATCTCTACTAATATGAAAATTATAAATATCGCATCGGACTGCGGTTTTTTCAGTATGTCGAATTTCATTGAATGCTTCAGGAAATACACCGGAAAGACGCCGAGAGACTTCAGAAAAACATACCACGTGAAATAGAGTAAATTATTAGTGGAATCCCGGAAGAAAAAAGCATTAGTCTTGTTTATAATGGTGTTTGATAAAAATCAAACACATGTTGATGTGGCAAGATCGGATGGTATAAATAATAATGAAGTATGTCATTGGTATAGATCAGGGCGCAACTAAAACACATGCGGCTTTGTCCGATGAAAACGGGTGTATCCTGGCTGTTGCCAGAACCAGTGGTGCCGAGCACCACTACAACGGACTGAACTGCCAGATCGGCTTTATAGACCGGGTTTGCAGTGAACTCCTGGAAAATGCCGGAATAGACAAGAAGGATGTCATGATAGTATTCAGCGGTCTGACCGGTGTAGACTGGCCTGGTGAGCAGGAACTCATGGAAAATGAAATCAGGAAACTCGGATTTTGCTGTAAAATTTTCATTGTAAATGATTGCATAGTAGCGCTTAGGGGCGGTACTTCGGAAAACTTCGGAGCGGTTATTTGCGCCGGAACAGGAGTAAACTGCGCCGTTATCAGTCCGGATGGCAGGGAATTCATTTATGGCTACTACGCAGAGAGTGATTTGCAGGGAGCTGTCGCCCTGGGGAGACATACACTGACCGCGGTATATAAATCGAAAACCGGCAGGCTCGGTCCGACTTGCCTGACCGAAAAGGTCAGACAGAGGTTCGGAATCAGTGATATTGACACATTGCTAAGGAGTGATGTCGAAGGCAGGCTGCCCGAGGAAAAGGTAATGCTTTTGCCCCTGGACTTGTTTGAAGCAGCATATGACGGCGATGTGATAGCGGCAGACATTATAAAAAAATACGGAGCCGGTCTTGCATCACTGGTGAACGCAAGGGCAGTGCTTTTCAATATGAACGGCATCGCTTTTGATGTAGTGGTATCGGGCAGCATATTCAAAGGACCCGGAACTTTGCTGACCGATGTGGTGACTTCCGAAATACACACTGTTTGTCCTAAAGCGAACATCATCAACGCCCGTTATGAACCTGTGGCAGGAGCAGTCATCCTGGCGCTTGAGAAGCTCCATGGCCGGTATGAGAATAAAATCAGGCATAACATTGAGACGACTTCATCAAATTTTGGACTGCTGAGACAGTTTAAAAAAACGTGAATTAAAGGATATGAACCGGATGAGGGACTTCCGGTGCACAGTATGGAGAGGTGAAATATGAAAAGCTTGAAGATTGCAGTAATAGGAGCAGGCAGCACCTATACTCCCGAGCTGATTAACGGGTTTGTTACAAGGAAAAACCAGATCCGGTTGAGTAGCCTGGCTCTTATGGATATAAACAGGGGTAAGCTGGAAATAGTTTCCGGACTAATCCGGAGGATACTCAAGGCAAATGAAATGAGGCCGGAAATTATAATTACCGAAAGCCTTGAAGAAGCTATCGAAGGTGCGAATTACCTAATTTGCCAGGTAAGGGTTGGAGGCCTCGATGCAAGGATCAGGGATGAGAAAATCCCTCTGAAATACTGTCTGCTGGGGCAGGAAACAACAGGTGCCGGTGGTTTCATGAAGGCTTTGAGAACCATACCTGTCATAATGAATGTGGCAAAGACAATGGAACGACTTGCGCCGAAAGCCTGGCTTATCAATTTCTCCAATCCTTCGGGAATAATAGCGGAAGCTGTACTTAACCATACTGGAGTCAAAATGCTCGGACTCTGCAATGCTCCCATCCATATGATAAAAAATGTAAGAAAATTATTTGGCGGAGATGCAAAGGACTTCGATTTTGAATTTGTCGGTTTGAATCACCTGTGCTGGATTACAGCTGTTTACGTCAATGATAAGGAACTGTTGCAGGCCCATTTGAAGGAGTGGATTCAAACAGGGGAATTGAAAAAAATCCTGGGAACGGACTACGAGCTTCCACTTATGAAAGCAGTGAAAGGAATTCCGGTCGGTTATCTCAATTATTATTACTTCAGGGACGAACAGCTTAAGAAGTGCATGGAAGCCCCAAAAACACGCGGGGAAATATGTAAGGATATTGAAGATAAATTGCTGCAAATGTACAAAGATCCGGAGCTCAAGGAAAAACCCACCTTACTGGACGAAAGGGGTGGGGCATTATACTCCGAAGCTGCAGTTTCCCTGATAGACGCGATAGAAAACGACAAAAATGATATACATGTGTTAGACATAAAGAATAATGGAACCTACGACTTCATGGATAAGAATGATGTTATAGAAGCAAAGTGCATTGTCGGGAAAAACGGAGCGGTTCCCGTCAAGCTCCGGAACTTCGATAACTATTACATCATCGGCCTGATGAGAGCTGTAAAGGCATACGAAAAGCTGACCGTAAAAGCAGCACTGGAAGGAAATTATGAAACGGCACTTGCCGCTTTGATGGTTCATCCCCTGATAGGCGATTATAACAGGGCAAAAGGTGTGCTTGACGACATGCTGGAAGCAAACAGGGAATACCTCCCGCAGTTTGAAAGGCATCTTTAGCACCGCATAACAAGGTACATAACAATGGGTAACCCGACGGTCAGAAATAGAATCCAATGGTCAGAAATAGATGGTACACTTCGGTTTTTTACCGTACGAAAATAATTCTGTAACGGTATCGATATGCCCAACATTGGAAATGTCGGCAAGTCCGAAATTGTATAATGTCCTGAAGTCAACAGCTCCTGTCAGCATCGAGGTAAATTCCGAAACGTCAAGGACGATTTCGGTATCGAAAGCTCCATTGTCCGATATCCTGGCCCCGCCTTTCTCAAAGATGATTACCGTACTGCCGTTGTTTTCATTGAGAAAACTATCTTTTACGGTGATTTTCAGCTTGATATCAAGGTTGCCGAAGCTATGACAGCCAAGTTCTTTAAAAATACCCTCAACGTTTACTACCCTGTACATTGGTCCAACCGCAGTTTCACACATTTCGTGAAGCAGGTTGCCGAATGCGTCGTTGTTGCCGTTTGAAGGATCCCCTAAAAAAAAGAACATGTCATCCTCCGGTGTATTAATTATAATACGGTTGATCTGATCAGCCTGGGAATTGAAAAAAGTGCAAAGCTCTATCAGTGCTTCCCTTGTATCATATACAAATTCCATAACTACCATGTCATGCATAAAAAAGTAGCCGGGGTGGACCTTCCTGAAGTAGAAAACCACATAGCCCAATATCTTGTCTTCTTTTACATAAGCCACTATAGTATTGTTTTCATTGAACATGTTTTTAATATCCACATCCCTTTTCTCAATCATCCCGTTTGTTCTATCGACATATCTGTTATAGCATTCCAGAAGCGCATCTTTATAATCCTCGTTCACGTATCTTAAATTTTTTTTCGAATCCCCTTTAGGAAAGTATTCGGGCTTTACCCTGAACTGATGCATCCTTGCTGCATATCCAAATCCCATTTTTTTGTAAAACGGTATATTGAAAGGGTAAAGCATCACCATATTTACTCCTCTTTTTCTGTAATGCTTCAGAAAAAAGGAGATTAAATTTTTTGCCACCTTCTCTTTTTTATGTAGAAAATCCGTACATATATATCCTAATGCAGCCAAAGACAAAAGCATCGTGGCAGCGATAAGAAAAGCTGTAATTTTTAATAAACTTTTTATCATATTACTAATGACCCCCTTTTTTATTTGGATTGTATATTGTGGTGCCTCAACAGGCCTAAATTTGATTATATCGTTTTTTGATTGTGTCGTTCAATGTGTTGAATACTATGTTGTGCTTGGCACCACCGGTTCCGGCAGCAGACAGGGTATGCCCATTTTCATCGGACAAATCCGCATGCGTTTTGGTTGTTTCCTGACATATGCCAATGACATACCCTGTTGTTATTTTTGTTATTATTTATACCGTCCGATCTTGCCACATTCAACATGTGTTTGACTTTAATAATTTTCATTATAAACAAGATGAATGCTTTTTTCTTCCGGGATTTCACTGATAATTTACTCTATTTCACGGGGTATACTTTCCTGAAGTCTCTCGGCGTCTTTCCGGTGTATTCCCTAACCTGCATATTAAGCAACACCTTAAGCTCATTACTATCAGTTATCGGTGCCTGGCAAGAAAAATTTCTACATACATATGCAGTAGTTTTTCCTTCTATTTCTTTATAATCTACTATATGAGGAATAATATCTGCAAGTTCTCCGTATTTTTTAGAATAAATCACTATTGAAGTAAGTTGTAATTACAATTCTTTAATGTAACTAAACCGTAAACAATACTTAACTTGATACCCAATTGTAGATATTCTATAATTTTTATATGAAAAGATAATATGCTATATACAAGAATATAAGTGAAAATAAACGAAAAAATAAGCGGGTTTTTAGCAATGGGAGCAGCAAAAGATACTAAGGCAAGGATGCAAAAAAGGATATTGGGTCAGGTAAGAAGAGCGATCCAAGACTACAATATGATTGAAGAAGGAGATAGAATAGCTGTAGGTGTATCAGGAGGAAAGGACAGCCTCACCCTTTTGGTTGCACTGAAATATTTGCAGAATTTCTACCCAAAGAAATTTGAACTGGAGGCAGTAACCCTTACTCTGGGCATAGGTACGGTTGATTTTTCGCCGGTACAAGATTTGTGCAAGAGTCTAGGCATTAATTATACAATCGAGAATACAATTATAGGAAAAATTGTTTTTGAAGCATTAAAAGAGGAAAACCCATGTTCATTATGTTCTAATATGAGGCGGGGCGCCTTTCACAATGCAGCAAAAAAATTGGGCTGCAATAAGGTAGCTCTTGGACACAACAGGGATGATGTTATTGAAACATTAATACTAAGTATGTTTTATGAGGGACGGATACATACCTTTTCTCCCGTTACTTACCTTAGCCGTAAAAATATTTTTGTAATCAGACCTTTAATTTATTCTGAAGAAAAGGATATAAGAAGCTTTATAAAATCACAGGGTATTGTAACAATACCAAGCCCCTGCCAAATAACCAGCACTACAAAGCGTAACTTTATAAAGAATTATCTAATTGAAATGCAAAAAGAAATTCCTATGGTAAAAGACAACATTTTTGGTGCTATTAAGAGATCCTGCATAGAAGGATGGAGTTTACACGGATGGAAAGACTGAAAATGACATGCATGTTATTTAAGTGCATATAATTATAGAGTGGGAGGTACTATGAACATCAAGAAACGTGTATACAATAAGATAAATAAACACTATAAGAATTTAAAACTGGTCTTTATACTGGTATTAATACTGGCTATATGCTTATGCCCATACAATGCAGCAATAGCTCAGCAAACCCAGCAAACATCATCAAACCCGGCACTCGAAATCATTCATGAGTCATCAACCTCATATACCCTTACTTCGGGTGCAACTTATGAGAATATAAAAAGGTTTACTATTGAAGGCTGGCTTAACATAAACGTTATCAGGGTTGACATGGATAACCCTTACATAAAACTTGACGCCATGGCAAACATTGAGTCAATACAAATACTAACACCGGTACCTTCCCTCGCACAATCTAAAAATGCTGTAGGGGCGATAAACGGCGGATTTTTTAACTGGTCTAAGATTCCCGGGCTGAACAGCCCCATTGGCCCCATGGTGGAATCAGGCACTATTAAGACTTCATCCAGCGATTTTAACAGGTATAACAACTCCATGGCAACTTTTGCACTAGATAAAATGAACCGGATATTTTACGAATATTGGAAAACAGATATAAAACTTGTTAAGCAAGACGGTGCATCAGTTCCCGTTGCCAGATATAATGTGCAGCTTAATAATAACGGGGATGTTACTATCATTGACCGCAACTGGTCGGTTAACTCAATAGGCCGCCCCGAAAATACATCAAAAGGCTCAAACGGATATACGGATATTGTTGAAATGGTTGTCGATAATAATACAGT
Source organism: Bacillota bacterium (assembly GCA_013314855.1). Classification (NCBI taxonomy): domain Bacteria; kingdom Bacillati; phylum Bacillota; species Bacillota bacterium. The sequence goes on from JABUEW010000058.1 coordinate 21,199, forward strand.
TGTTGAAATACGACAAAACCTGCCCCCTGTAGAAATTCCCCCAAAGGGTTATGTTGTTGTTGCTGCAAACAATAATACAAAGCTTATACTGAATAATTTTAAAGAGGGAGATACTGTTGCTATGGAAATAAGCACTAACCCTGATTGGAATAACATTTCCATGGCAATTACAGGAGGAGCAATTATACTTAAAGATGGAGTAATACCTTCTGTTTTTTCTCATGATATCCCCGGCAGGCACCCCAGGACTGCCATCGGTAGTACTAAAGACGGGAAGCAGGTAATAATGGTAACAGTAGACGGCAGGCAGCAAAGCAGCCTGGGAATGACCCTCCCTGAATTGGCTGCCCTTATGCTTGAACTTGGCGCACACAATGCAATAAATCTTGATGGGGGCGGTTCCACAACAATGGCGGCAAGAAAACCGGGCACTAGCAACATTGAGGTAGTAAACAGTCCTTCCGACGGTATGTCTAGAAAAGTAGGCAATGCGGTAGGTATTATTTCTACCGCGCCACCCTCTCCCCTGGCAGGCTTGATTATTGATACAGAAGATAAAAATGTATTTGTTAATACATCCAGGGCTTACACTGTAAGAGGGTATGATAAGTATTTCAACCCTGTTGAAGTAAACCCTAATGATATAAAATGGTCTGTTTCGGGGATAGAAGGAAGTTTTAAGGGTAATGTGTTTTATCCGGCATCAGTAGGGTCAGGAAAAATAATTGCTACCGTAGGAGAAGTATCTTCCGAGCATGAAATTAATTCTTTAAGTTCTCCCGTGCAGCTTATCTTAAATGAAAAACTAATTTCGGTACAGGTTAATGGTAAGAAAAAATTTACTGTCATGGGAAAAAATAAGAACGGTTATTATGCAAAAATAAATCCTGAAGATGTTCAGTGGAAAATATCGGGAAATATCGGTACTTTTGAAAGAGATACTTTCACAGCAACCACTGAAGGTAAAGGTTACATTGAGGCATCTGTCGGCAATACTAAAGCCTATTGCGGAGTAATAGTGTCATCCGATGTAGTTATTGTAGTTGACGATTTTGAAAAAATTAACGGCACATACCTATCCTACCCCGAAAATATCCCAGGGAAATACGAGTTGTCTTCAGAGCAGAAACGCTCAGGTAAATATTCGGGAAAGTTAACTTATGACTTTAATGACTCAACAGGTTCCAGGGCATCATACCTCCTTTTCTCGAATGGCGGTTATAAATTGGGGAAGAATGTCCGGAAAATCGGGCTGTGGGTATATAATACTAATCCCAATCCTAACTGGCTCAGGGCTTTAATATATGATTCCAATGGAGGCAGGCATTACGTAGATTTCACCCAGAAAATGGATTGGACAGGTTGGAAGTATGTGGAAGCCTCCTTGTCAGACATTGGAGCAAAACCATTAACTCTCGCAAGGGTTTATCTTGTGCAAATCCGCGATGTCCCCGATGCCGGTTCAATATACATGGATGACCTTACATTCATATCCGTGCCTGACCCACAAAAAGATGATATAGAAATTCCCGAGGATACAATACCGGTTGATGAAGCTAACAGAAGCGTTGCTTATGGAGAAGGTGATGACTACTTCAGGTTTTCTGTATTCAGCCAGTCCAGGAAAATAGCTACTCCTTTAGAAAGGCTGTTACTTTTCAGATTATCAACCAAGATAAACAGCTATATTGATGCTGCCATCTTTATTGGAAAGAATAGTACCGATGCAGCTAAAAAAGTTGGTAAGCCATTATTGGCTGTAAATACAGGAATTGGAACATTTGACATTAAGAATAGCCGGTTTATACAGCTTGATACAACCAAACAAGGGTTAAGATTGAGCAATACTAACCAGTGGAAATGGTTCATGCACCAACTTCAATCATTTCAAGGCGATAATGTATTTATTTTCCTTAACGACCCGCCGCAAAAATTTAGCGATAGTCTTGAAGCAGGACTTTTCCAGGACATACTGACAGAGTACAGGCAAACAACCGGTAAAAATGTGTGGGTATTCTATAAAGGCGATAAGAATACCAGTTATATGGAAAGAGGCATAAAATATCTCTCTTGCGCTGGATTAGATATAGAAGGTCTGGATCCTTCAAATACCGACCTGGTACAATATATACTTGTAGTTGTAAAAGGTAAGGAAGTTACATTCCAATTTAAACCCATTGTACCTTAAGCCAATTGTGCCGGTTCTATTCAAAAACCGTATCTAATGTATCTAATGTTTTTCAAATGAACCGGCACAACTTAAATCTAAAACCGTTTCCAATTATCTTCATTACTTTATTTGCATCTCCTCTATCCGGATCTCTTTTCATACTATAATGTTAATGGTATAATTGTCAATAAGCTAAAATTTATTCAATTAAGGAGGCACAGTTTATGGGTTCCAAAATTTTATTTTCATCTGTAGAATATGATAAATATGACGCAAGTGCCACTCTTCCCGCAAAGTTTGAAAGGATGATTGAAAAAACAGATATCAAGAAATTCGTAAACGGTAAACTGACTGTAATAAAAATGCATCTTGGCAGGAATATTGGCTATTCCACAATTCATCCACTCTTTGTAAAAATTCTTGTTGACAAGTTAAAAGAGTATGGTGCAAAGGTTTATATTACTGATCAGGCAGTGGATGGAGCAAAAGCAAGAGGCTATACTGAAGATTACCTCGGAGTACCTATTGTACCTTCTTGCGGTGTCACCGGCAAGTATTATTATGAGAAGTATGTAGATTTTAAGACTTTTAAAAACGTGGATATTGCCGGAAATATCCATGATGCTGAAGCCATGGTAGTCCTTTCCCATGTAAAGGGTCACGGTGCCTGCGGGTATGGAGGTGCCTGCAAAAATATTGCCATGGGCTGTGTTACAGACAGGACAAGAAGACAAATACATAATCTTGAAGGCGGGATTGAATGGGATGAAGATCTCTGTACCCATTGTGAACTCTGCATAAACAGTTGCAATCACAATGCAAACAGCTTTAATAAAGAAAATAAGTATGAAATATTCTTCCACAATTGTACTTACTGCCAGCATTGCGTAAAAGTCTGCCCTACGTCTGCTTTAAGGATGGACAATGACAGGTTTGATGATTTCCAAAAAGGTATGGCAATTTGTACTAATGAAGTTCTAAAAGTTTTTAGTCCTGATAGCGTGTTTTATATAAATTTCCTGACAAACATAACAGCCCTTTGTGATTGCTGGGGATTGACAACACCATCATTAGTGCCTGATATTGGAATTATGTATTCAAAGGATATTGTGGCCATAGAGAAAGCAAGCCTTGATGCCATTAAGGTAGAAAACCTTATCCCTGCAGGCGTGCCCAAAGGCCATGAATTGGGGAAAAAAGGCCACCTTTTTGAAAGATTGCATTACAAGGATCCTTTTGTCCAACTCAATGAACTTGAAAAGCAGGGCCTCGGTACACAACAGTATGAAATTGAAGAAGTACATTAATTTAATGTTATGGGTTGGATGCTCTTTTAAACTAAAAATCCAACCCATATTTTTGCTGTTTTACCTTTAATTATCACTTATATTTTCCCATATTTCCTATATTTCTCAACTACTCCTTTCAAATACTCCGAAAATTCATCCTTTAAATCATCCCTCTTCAGTGCAAATTCAACCATTGCCTGCAAATATCCTATTTTGTTGCCAACATCATATCTTTGGCCGATAAAATTATAGGCATACATAGGCTCTACTTTAACCAGTTTTTTTAATGCATCAGTAAGTTGTATCTCCCCGCCCTTGCCGGGTTCAGCATTTTCCAGGAATTCAAATATCTTTGGGGTAATAATATATCTTCCCAATATTGCAATATTGGAGGGTGCCTTTTCCATTTCAGGTTTTTCCACCAAGTCCTTTACTTTATATACCCTATCACGTATCTCAGTACAGTCTACAATACCATATTTAGAAATATCCTCGTTGGGTACCGGTTGTACGCCTATTATTGAAGTTTCATATTTTTCATATACTTCGATCATTTGTTTCAGGCATGGTATTTCTGAGTCGATAATATCATCGCCTAAAAGAACAGCGAAAGGTTCGTTCCCGATAAAAGATTTCGTACAGTATATAGCATGTCCCAACCCTTTAGGTTCCTTCTGCCTTATGTAATGTATATTCACAAGGTTCGATATATCCTGCACGATACAAAGTAAATCATGCTTTCCTTTCTTTTTTAGTTCCTCCTCAAGCTCATAGGATTTGTCGAAATGGTCTTCAATTGCCCTCTTGCCGCGGCCTGTTACGATAAGTATGTCCTCTATCCCAGATTGAATAGCTTCCTCAACGATATATTGAATTGTCGGTTTATCAACTATAGGAAGCATTTCCTTAGGTTGGGCCTTTGTTGCGGGAAGTAGCCTTGTTGCAAGACCTGCCGCAGGTATCACAGCTTTTCGTACTTTCAAATCATATACACCTTCTTTTTATATTTTTCTTTTAATTCTTTTAAATTGTAGCTTTTGCATACTACAGTTTTGCCATAATAATTTTACCAGAATTATAGTCATTTCGGAAGGACTTTCTTTCCCTTTCTTTTCTTATCCTTTCTTATCCTTTCTTATGAATAATTTATTGATTTTTTGCATATCCTATGTGCATACCCTGTAAATGCATATCCTATAAAAAAGGAAGTGGTAGTATAAAAGCTCAAAGAAAGTATTCTATAACTAAACTCAACAGCCATGATAAAAAAGTGCTTAATAAATATACAAAATTCTACACAAACATGTTAGAGAGCAATACAGCCTCAGTATATACCCTTATGGAAGAAAATTACAGTAAAAGGGGGCAATAATAATGTTATATACGTTATATACTTTTTATATTTATTAAATTTGGGTGAAATGAAAAAGTAAAATCCACTTTGTAGGATTAAATTCCACCCAAATATATAGTTAATTAAAAAATGTGATATAGTGTTCACTTATATTAACTATTTTATAGAAGATTTTGCTGTAACAGCAA
>JABUEW010000059.1 GCA_013314855.1 Bacillota bacterium
TTCTGACATTTCCACTGATAAAGTTTGCACTGTTAAAGTTTGCACTGTTAAATTCCACCCTTAAATTTGTAAGAGTAATTTCCACTGTCGGATATCGTAGGGGTGGAATTTACTTTTGCAATTGAGTATATTTATGTAAATATAATACTAATAAATATATAAATATTAAATTAGATAAAGAAATATAGTATACTTATATTAGATTATAGATAGAACTTGTACCTTTATTTTTAACACAAAGGTAATTAGGGGGTGATTATATGATTTGTTTTAATTGTGGTTATAAATTCCCATCCTCCGATGTTAAAGGATGCCACTTGTGTGGTATGAAAACTCCTTTAAAATGCTCCTCTTGCGGTTATCCCAACCCTCAAAGAGCAAATTTTTGTTTTAATTGCGGCGCTCAAATTGCAAAGCCAGATATTCAAAGTTCAGTTCAAAACTTTGATATTCTCCCTGAAAACAGGAAGAATGTAGCTGTAATATTTGCTGATATATCAGGATTTACTGCTTTATCTGAAAAAATGGACCCGGAAGAAGTCAGGGAGATAATAAATCAATGCTTCGATTATATAACGCAGCCTGTTTATGAGCTTGAAGGTACTATTGATAAATATATAGGCGATTGTATAATGGTTTTATTTGGCGCAAGATACTCCCATAGCGATGATCCCAGGCGCGCTGTCATGTGCGCCCTGAAAATGCTGAACCTGTTAAGTGAATTTTCTAAAGAAAGGCTTTCTTCCATGGGTTTGAAGCTTGATATATCAATTGGAATAAATTACGGACTTGTTGTCACAGGAAGTATAGGAAATTATTTTGACAAAGATTATACTGTAATGGGAGACGTTGTTAATACTGCCCAGAGGCTTCAGGCTGCTGCAGAAAAAGGCACAATTCTTGTTTCTGATTCCATCTATGAAGAAACCAGGGATTTATTTTATTATTCCGAGGCCAGAGAGATAACAGTCAAAAACAAGACAAAACCGATACGCTGTTATTCCCCGAAGAATATTAAATTTAATTCTTCCTATGACACTTTACTGGTAGAGCGGGACACTGAACTTGATTTTTTGCTTTCAGCTTATAATAGCGCAAAAGAAACCCGTCGTATTGTTCTGGTAGGTGAACCGGGTATAGGCAAGACAAGCCTTATAAAAGAATTTGTTTCAAAATTGCCGGATAATGTAAAGAAAATATGGGTAGATTGCAACTCCATATTTCAAAACAGGGCTAATTACGTGATTTCCACTTTGCTGCATAGTATAATGAATATCAAAGCAGACGATAGCAGCAATGCAAAAAAGTACAGGTTAATATCATATGTTTACTATATATTAGAGGATTACAGCGAGGATGAAAAACAGAAAAATTTCAATTTTTTAAGTATTTTGATGGGTTTGGATAGGGAAAATGATTTTCAGAACATACTTAATTCAATGAACTATGACGATATAGGAAGAGAAATTTTAAATCAGCTGGTTATATTTTTTAATAACCTATTGAAAAAGCATAACATTATCTTCATTATTGATGATATCCATTGGGCAGACTCCAGTTCAATGGATATTATAAACAAACTGACAAAACAGCTTTCCGGAGTAAATACAACTTTTATATTTGCATCACAATACTGTATGGATGAGCAAATAATTACAGAGGAAAAGTCATTGCATGTTTTAAAACTTAACAGGCTGAGTACAGATGGAATTTACACTCTGTCATGTCATCTGTTAAACTGCATTCATATAGATAGGAGTTTATTTGACTCGATTATAAAGTTTACTGAAGGTAATCCGCTTTACATAAAGGAATTTATAGCTGCTGTTAAGAAAAAAGAAAATTACGTTATTAAAGAAGGTACAGCATATATTGATGATGCCGAAATAACTTCGCTGCCTAATACTATTGAAAGTATTATTCTAGCCAATTTAGCAGAGCTCGATAATAACGCGGTATACTTTCTGCAGGTGGCTTCTGTTGTAGGAAAGGAATTTAAACTGTCCTGGATAAAAAATATTTTAGGTGACGGCAGTAATATAGAAAATATGCTTGCCGCACCTTTATTAATGAATATTATTTCCCTAAAATCCACTCATGCCATATCCGGAACAATCGAAAAGGTTTATACATTTAACCAGGATACTACCAGAGAAGTTATATACAGCAGTATATTAAAAAAGAAAAGGTATGAAATTCATAAAAGGATAGGTGAATTCATAGAATTAAAATACGCCAATGAACTGGAAAATTATTATGAAGTTTTATGTATACATTTTGAAAAAGCAGGCCTCAGAAAAAAAACAGAGGAATACTATTATAAAACTGCTTTGAAACATAAAAATAATTTTAATTTCAGCAGTGCACTGGAATATTTTAATAAATACCTTGAAATAGCCGGAGTTAATAATATTAATAATAGAATAGAATCCAATTCTAAAGAAGTCCATGCTTTTATAAATATAGGGTACATATATACTATAATAGCTGATTATGACAGAGCATTAGAAAATTTAAACAAAGCTCTAAAAATTGCTACCTTATCAGATGATATTTACACAATAAAACTTATGATACTGGATATTTATAAGGAAAAGGGCCTGTATAACGATGCTCTTGGTATAATAAGCGAAATCCAAACCAGGATAAGGCCTAATAACAGCATCTACGGCCAATTATTACAGCAAAAATGTACTATTTTACGCATGCAGGGCGACCCTAAAGCTTTACAAGTAGCAGAGGAATCCGAACAGGTCCTGCTAAAAACCAAAGATTACGATAACCTTTCCGAGACAATGCGGCAAGCAGCCTATATGTACTATGCAAAAGGTGATGTAGACAATTCGCTTTTTTACCTGAATAAAGCATACGGTTATGCGGAGAGGGTAAATAATTTAAGAACAATGGCTAAAGTTTCCAGAAATTTGGGTATAATTTACCATTCGTCCGGGATGGTATCAAAGGCTTTGGAATATTATAGCAAATCTATTGCTCTATCAGAAAAAATATCCGATGTACAAAACCTGGTTTCAGGTAATATAAGTTTGGGAATTTTGTTTATGGAGAAAGGCTCGTTTAATAAGGCTGAGTCATTATTTAATGGAGTGCTGGAAACCTCCAGAAAAGTATCTCTAATATATGATTTTTGTCTGGCTTTATTAAATCTGGGAGATTTAATGTATGAAAGGGGAGAATATGCAGATGCTTTTGAAAAATATGGCCAATCACTTGAAATAGCAAAAAAGCACAGCCTGCCGAGTGAAGAAGGTATCAATTATATAGGCCTTGTAAGGCTTCATTTAAAGAATAAGTCTTATGAAGGCATTACCGAAATGCTGGAAAAGGCTTACAAAATTTTTACTGATTGCAATGAAATATCATATATGAGTGATTATTTTAAATACAAAGGCGTATATGAGCTTATAAATAATAACCTGGTGGGTGCCCTGGATTATTGTGAGAAATCTATTTATACTGCGGAACAAGCAAAGAATGATATGAAAAGATTAAGGTCAATGCGATTCAAAGGTATTATACTAATGCTGATGGGAGAATATGAGAATGCCCTGGATTTATATAATAAATCCATAAATCTTGCCGAACAGCTGGAATCCGATTACGAAGCAGCTAAAGGATACTATAGAAAATCAATTGTACTATCACGTTTAAATATTAATAAAGAAGCTGAGGAATCTTTACTAAAGGCAAAAGAAGCTATAAGGAAAGTTGACCAATGCAGATGGACAGAAACTATAAAAAAGTGCCACTTTTAGGCTCTTTATCCAACTTTCACAATCATTGCGTAAGTTCAGTAATAACTATTGTTGCACAAATTTACAAAAAAGTAATATTATGACCTTATTTTATAAAGAAAATCCTACCGCTATGGATACAATTTAATATTAAAATAATATTGCATCATAAGATATCATACATAATAATTTAGTAAACGATATCACTCTAGTATTTGGGGGAAGCTTCTTCCAATATTTCGGCAAGAGTTGCCTCCATGCATCTCTTTTTCGCTTCAAAATCCATATTCCCAATATAATGTTTCTCTATCCTGTCGTGTACGGCTTTTGCCATTTTAATGGTTTCCACAGCTTTTTGTAAGAGAAAATTAAATTGTGACATGTTAAACTCTAAAACATCCGAATATTTTTCAAGAACAAGTTTATCTAAAAACTGATTAAGGTTAATTTCTGAAAATTTTTCCACGTTAACATCATGGTAATCATTAACCGTCGTAAAGGAAACATCTGCCTCCGGAATAAGCAAATGTTCAATTTTCTGAGGATGCAGCGCACAATAATACGACTCGGTATAAAATCCTCTTTCTAAAGCTGCATGTCTTATCTTCTCCAAGAGTTTTTCAGTGCCGGTACCCGGATAACCTTTTACAGCATATATCCTTTTGGTAGTCAGTACTGTATCAAGGTAATTCTTTACACCATCAGGCGTTATGGCGCTTGCAAACAAGTGCCTTTGTTTTCCTTCTTTGTCTGTTATGTCATTACCCGCAAATATTTCATCACTCCAGCGTTTGGCAAGAATATTGACCTGAGCGGCATCCATGGCCCACCCGTATATAACGGCGTTATCCTCATAAAAGCAGGCTGCTGCCTTTATGTACCTGTAAGCCCTGTCAAATAATCTTCTTACCTCCATGTTGTCCTTGAGTATAGCTTCCCTGTTTTCCCTTATACCTTTATAGTCCCAGAAATCCCCTAGGTGGATAATTTCGTCAACAGCTCCCGGATTTTTAGGATCCACAATATGAGGTGCCGTACCATCAACTAATGCCACCTTTAATGCTGGTATTACTACTCCGTCAAGGCTGTTGTTGTCACTTGAGCAGTGCATGAACTCCACATCATAACCCCTGTTTACCATCTCCATTCCTATACTTCTCATAAAAGTTGATTTTCCTACTCCAGGACCGCCTTTTAGTACAAATATTCTTGAAGCTTCCTCCTGCCCCAGTATATAATCATAATAACTGTAAAATCCCTGCGAGGTGTTTCCACCCGGAAAAACCCTTTTAATATGGCCTTTAACCACGTTGATTCCTCCTCTGATCTCAATTTTTACTATACTTACATAAGACTTTTATTATCCTCCATAATTAATAATGACTATCTAAATAAACTAATAACAGTATATGCAAAGGCTCAATATGTGTGAGTACCACCTGACGTAATATATTATTTACCTGTACTATATGCGATCAGTACTGCATACCTGGGTTTAGTTGCAAAACCCTTTTGTGTTCTTTTTATTTATGATAGAATATTTAAAAGGCAAATAAATAACTCTTTCAAAATTGGCAAAATTGAGGTGAAATATGTTTGGTAATTTACAAAATGCTGAATACAGGTATGAAGAAATAAACCACAAATTAAGTGATCCATCAATTATAAACAATCATGAAGAATACAGGAAGTTGTTAAAAGAACACTCTGATTTGGAACCCATTGTATTTAAGTACAGGGAATATAAAAAGGTAAACAAGGATATCAGTGAAGCAAAAGAGCTACTTAGGCAAAAGCTCGACAAAGATTTTCACGATATGGTTTTATCTGAGCTTGAAGAAGCCCAGTTGAAACTGGAGCAAATAGAAATGGAGCTTAAAATACTCCTTCTCCCTAAAGACCCTAATGATGAAAGAAGCGTTATTATGGAAATAAGGGCAGGAGCTGGAGGAGAAGAAGCTGCTTTATTTGCCGGGGTGCTTTTCAGGATGTATTCACGTTATGCAGAACGAAATCACTGGAAAATAGAAGTTTTAGATTCCAATCCTACTGAATTGGGCGGCTTCAAAGAAATTGTATTTTCCATAGAAGCTAAAGGCGCATTCAGCAGGCTAAAATACGAAAGTGGTGTCCACAGGGTCCAAAGAGTGCCTACCACAGAATCAAGCGGCCGAATTCATACTTCCACTGTCACTGTAGCTGTATTGCCTGAGGTTGATGAAGTAGAAGTAGATATTAATCCTGCAGATCTCGAAATTGATACCTTTAGGGCAGGAGGAGCCGGAGGTCAGCACATAAATAAAACAGATTCCGCAATAAGAATTACCCATAAGCCTACAGGTATAGTGGTTACTTGCCAGGATGAACGCTCCCAGCACAAAAACAAAGAAAAAGCCATGAAGGTTTTAAGGTCTAAACTTTACAAAATTGCGCAACTTGAACAAGAAGCCGAGGTTGCCCAGGCCAGGAAAAGCCAGGTTGGTACCGGCGAGAGAAGTGAAAGGGTACGTACTTACAATTACCCTCAAGGGAGGGTTACCGACCACAGGATAGGTTTGACCCTTTATAGGCTTGAAGAAATCCTAGATGGGGATCTTGAGGAAATTATTGATGCCCTCATTACAACCGACCAAGCAAAAAAATTAGCTGAGGGTGTTTTGAATGAAGAATAAATGAACATTATATCCGCAAATCATGAATATAAATATAAATAGTATAATAATTATCATTTAGAGATCATTTATGTTGGTTGCAGGGTAATGAATAGCGGTGTAACATATATGGCCTATTTAGCAAAAATAACCTTATTTGGCCTTATATCAGGAATAACAGGTACAGGTATTGGTGCTTTAATGGCCTTGGCTATTAATAGGATAAACAATCGTCTACTCAGTTTCATTTTAGAGTTTTCAGGAGGGTTGATGACTGCCGTAGTCTGTTTTGAGCTTATACCTGAAGCGCTTGAACTTAGCGGCACTATTACTACTTTTACAGGTATATTTTCAGGAATAATAGCCATTATGCTGATTGAAAATTATATAAAACAATCGGACTTTTTTAAGAAAAGCAGAGGTAATAGCAATCTTTTAAAAACCGGTGTCCTTATGGCAATAGGAATTGCTCTGCACAACTTTCCTGAAGGATTTGCCGTAGGTTCCGGATTTCAGGCTTCGTTAAGGCTTGGAGCTACTGTTACCCTGGTTATCGTGATACATGATATTCCTGAGGGAATTGCCATGGCTTTACCCATGCGGTCAGGAGGTTTTACCAAAGCCAGGACTTTTTTTTATACTTTGCTATCGGGAATTCCTATGGGTATAGGCGCACTTCTAGGAGCCCTTCTGGGTGGAATATCAACGGATTTTATAGCAGCCTGCCTTGGTTTTGCAGCAGGAGCAATGCTTTATATTGTTTTTGTGGAATTGGTGCCTGAATCAAAAAAAATTTACCTTGGTCGACTATCTTCTATTGGTAACGTATTGGGTATAGTTTGTGGTATAATGATATCAATTTATAATTAACCATTTCCGGAATATAATGGGTCATGGGAAAATGCGCCCGAAAAAAATAGTGCAATACACTTTTCAATGTATTATACTTAGTATAGGATATCGTATAGGATATCTTATTGTGAGTTATCAATAATAAGGAGAGCGTGTGCAGAGTTGAAGACCGAAGTAGTAAAAATAGATGTAAACAACATTGAAAAGGACAAGCTTATTTACGCTGCCGAAATTATTAAAAATGGCGGTTTGGTTGCTTTCCCTACAGAAACGGTATATGGCCTTGGAGCAAACGCATTAAACAGCGAAGCTGTAAAAAAAATTTTTAAGGCCAAAGGAAGACCTTTAGATAATCCTCTTATTGTCCATATTGCTGATATTAAATCAATTGATAAACTTGTTGTTGAAATGCCTTGTGGAGTCCAAAAACTGATTGATAAATTTTGGCCCGGTCCTCTTACCCTCGTTTTCAAGAAATCCCCGGTAATTCCGGATGAAATAACTGCAGGACTTGATACTATTGCAATAAGGATGCCCTCACACCCCATCGCGCTGGCACTGATAAAGGAAGCAGGGCTTCCCATAGCTGCACCCAGTGCAAATTCTTCAGGTAGACCGAGCCCAACATTAGCAAGCCATGTATTAGAAGATTTGTCGGGGAAAATCAATTTAATAATTGACGGTGGTTCTACACATGTGGGCCTTGAATCAACAGTATTGGACACAACGTCTTTTCCCCCCTCAATATTGAGGCCCGGAGGGGTAACATTAGAACAGTTGCGTGAAGTGCTGGGTGAAGTAGAACTGGATCCGGATCTTGTTTCAAAAGAAAACCTTATTTCTGAAGGAAATAACAATAATGCAACCCCAAAGTCCCCGGGAGTAAAATATAAACATTATTCTCCTAAGGCAAAACTGGTAATTGTGGAAGGCGAACTTGATAAAGTCGTTAATAAGATAAATAAATTAATTATTGGTTATGAAAAAGAAGGGATACGGGTTGGTGTTCTCGCCACAGATCAAACCAAAAATTTTTACCGAAGTCCTGTAGTTATATCCATGGGCGACAGGAACCATCCGGATATAATTGCATCAAACCTATTCAACTGTTTTAGAGAGTTTGACCACTTGAATATACAGGTAATATTTGCAGAAGCTATAGATAAAACAGGAATAGGGCTGGCTGTTATGAATAGGATGAATAAAGCTGCAGGTTATAATATAATTAGATTATGAGCCTAGATTATAAGCCATAAGGGGTGTTGTTTTTGAAAAAAATACTATTTGTTTGCACAGGAAATACATGCAGGAGTATAATGGCAGAGGGTTTTTTTAATGAAGCCGTTGAAAATGATCCTCTCCTGTCAAAACACTTTACTGCTTCCTCTGCAGGAATAATGGCAATAAACGGCAACTCCGCTTCTCCAAATTCAATCCAATCTCTGAAAGAAGATTGGGGAATTGATATTAGCTCTCATAAAGCGAGGCTAATTAAGTATGAAGATATAAAGAATGCATATTTAGTATTAACTATGACTCGTAATCATAAGGATGCTATAACTCGTTTGTTCCCGGACATAAAACCCAGAGTATACACTTTAAAGGAATATGCCGAAGGGAAAAATACCAAAGAGTATTTCGGAAAAGATATAGCTGACGATTATGATTTTACTCTGGATATTCTTGACCCTTACGGTATGTCTATACAGGTTTATAGGCAGTGTGCCGGGGATATAAAAGAAGCTATAGATAAGCTAATTCAAAGGTTAAAACAGGAAATTGAGACATAAATAGCCTTATCAAAATGTTAATAGTTTTGTAACAAAACTACCTTTGACATAAGTGTGTAAAATGCTGTAAAATAAGATATTGGAAGGTGTAATTATGATTGCAATAGGAAGCGACCATGCAGGCTACGAATTAAAAAAGGAAATAATTGATTACCTTGTCCAAAAAGGTTATGAGGTAAAAGATTTTGGGACAAATTGTAAAGAAACTTCAGTTGACTACCCGGATTTCGGACTTGCTGTGGCCGAAGCTGTTAAAAATGGAGAATGTGAAAAAGGCATTGTTATTTGTGGGACAGGCATAGGAATTTCCATATCTGCCAATAAAGTCCCCGGTATCAGGGCTGCCCTTTGTACGGACAGTTATATGGCAAAAATGAGTAGAGAGCATAATAATGCCAATATACTCGCCTTAGGCAGTAGAGTACTTGGAGTAGGCCTTGCCCTAGATATTGTAGATACGTGGCTCAAAACAGAGTTTGTTAAAGATAGGCACAAGAGAAGAGTGGATAAGATTATTGAAATTGAAAAAAATTTTTATAGAATAGAATAGAATAACATAGAAATGAAACAATTTGCAGAAAAATTACATCGAATAAACAGGTTAATATGGAAAAAATGGGGGTAGAATCTTGAGGCCTACATGGGATGAATATTTTATGGAAATTGTTGAGTTAATCAAAACCAGGTCAACATGTCTAAGGAGGCAAGTGGGAGCTTTAATTGTAAAAGACAAGCGTATACTCGCTACCGGTTATAACGGAGCTCCCATGGGTTGTAAACATTGTACACAAATAGGCTGTCTCAGGCAGGAATTGGATATTCCTTCAGGGCAGAGGCATGAGCTGTGCAGAGGTATCCATGCCGAGCAAAACGCCATAATACAAGCGGCATATTCAGGAGTAAGCGTGAAGGGTGGAACACTTTATGTTACCACACAGCCATGTGTATTATGTGCTAAAATGATAATCAATGCAGGAATAAAAAAAATTGTTTTTAAAGGTGATTATCCCGACGAATTGGCAATGTCGCTTTTAAGGGAAGCAGAAATACGGGTAGTAAAGTTTGAACCACCATTAAGTTTTGTGCAGGATTAATTGGAATTATTTATGAAATATTGAAGTATTAATTAGGTATTTATTATTTTGTAACGGAAATACTTATTTATGTGATATGTTATATAATATATTACGATGTGATATATTGTGATATATTAACTTTATTATTGGGTTTTATATAAAATAAGCATTTTACAAAAGAAGGTGTGATATCATTATGAATATGATTTATGAATACATTATATCCTTTGCAGTAGCTTTTATTGTATCTTTTTCGGCTACACCAATAGTCAGAAAAATAGCAATTAAGCTGAAGGCTATCGATATCCCAAAGGATAGTAGGCGGTTGCATAAAAAGCCTATCGCCTTAATGGGTGGATTGGCTATTGTATGCGGTTTTGTTATCTCGGTATTATTCACCATCCTTAGTTCACTTTTGACAGGAAATCAATGGCTGGAGTCTTTCCGGGATATTGTAGGATTACTTGCAGGAATAACAATCATTGTCATGGTAGGCGCTATTGATGATATTAAACCCTTGAATGCTAAAGTAAGACTCTTATTTCAACTTTTAGCTACCCTTGCAGTAATGTTTATATCAGATACAAGAATTGAACGTGTAACCAACCCATTTTCCCCGGTAGGAGTTACAGAGTTAAGTCCTTATGTGTCCTATCCTCTTACCATTTTGTGGATAATCGGTATAACCAATGCCCTTAACCTGATAGATGGACTTGACGGCCTTGCAGCTGGAGTAGCATCAATATCTTCGCTAACCTTGTTTTTCGTATCACTGCTTACACCGGTAGTAGGCCCGTTTTCTTCAATTATCACCGCTGCACTTGCAGGAGCAACCTTAGGATTTCTTCCTTTTAATTTTAATCCTGCAAAAATATTTATGGGTAGTACGGGTGCATATTTTCTTGGTTTCACCCTCGGAGTAGTATCTATAGAAGGTATGTTTAAGTCTTATACGGCAATTTCCATAGCTATACCTATACTCGCCCTGGGATTACCCTTATTTGATACAATATTTGCAATATTCCGCAGATTAATAAATGGAAAGCCGGTTATGTGCGCCGATAGGGGACATTTGCACCATAGGCTCATAGATATGGGTTTAAGCCAAAAACAATCCGTAATTATATTATATATTGCCAGTGCAGCTCTGGGACTGTGTGCGGTTGTCCTTACGGATAAAGGGGCTTTGAGTGCCATTATACTTCTCCTTCTGGTTTCTGCCTTTATTATAGCAGGTGCCAGGTATATGGTCGGCCTTACAAATAATAATGATGATATTGACCTGGAATCTCTCAATAGTAAAAATCCCCTTGAAGACAAAAAAGAGGCGACTGCAAATACTATTAATAAAGGAACAGAAAAAAGCAATAGCATGACAATGAAAGTACTGAAAAAAGCAGACAACCGTTGATATATTGTTAAAACAACATGGGATGGGGTAGGATGAGTATAATGCAAAAATTAAAAGTAGCAATAGTTTTCGGCACAAGGCCTGATGCCATAAAAATGGCTCCCCTTGTAAAAGAGCTTAAGAGAAGCAATGAAATTGAGACTATTGTATGTGTTACGGCGCAGCACAGGCAGATGCTTGACCAGGTCCTTGATATTTTTAATATAGTCCCCAATTATGACCTTAATATAATGCAGGACAGGCAAAGCTTAGAACATATTACAACCAAATCACTGGAAGGCACGGCTTCCGTTTTCGAAGAAGTAAAACCCCATATAGTACTTGTCCATGGTGACACCACAACCTGTTTTTCTGCAAGCCTTGCCGCCTTTTACAAAAAGATAAAAGTAGGTCATGTAGAAGCAGGGTTGAGGACCTTCGATAAATACTATCCCTTCCCTGAAGAAATGAATAGGAGGCTTACAGGGGTATTGGCGGATTTTCATTTTGCCCCTACCTCTTCAAATAAATCCAATTTACTGAAAGAAGGTATAGATGAAGAAAAGATATATGTTACGGGCAATACAGTTATAGATGCCCTGAAAACAACAGTCAAAAAAGATTATATATTCCACAGCGAAAAACTCCATGAAGTAGATTTCGCTAATAAAAGGATAATAACTGTAGAAGCTCACAGGCGGGAAAATCTAGGGACTCCATTGGAGAATATCTGCACAGCTGTTAAAGCAATTGCAGATAAATATGACAATATAAAAATAGTATATCCTGTACATCTTAACCCTGCCGTTAGGGAAGTTGTCCGGAATATACTTGGAAACCATCCAAAGGTGCATCTTATAGACCCTATTGATGTACAGGAC
This sequence comes from Bacillota bacterium, assembly GCA_013314855.1. Classification (NCBI taxonomy): domain Bacteria; kingdom Bacillati; phylum Bacillota; species Bacillota bacterium. Next base: position 12,393 of record JABUEW010000059.1, read on the forward strand.
ATGCACAACCTTATTGCCAAATCCTACATGGTTATGACCGACTCAGGAGGTCTCCAGGAGGAAGCCCCCTCTCTCGGGAAGCCGGTCCTTGTACTCAGGAATGAAACTGAAAGGCCGGAAGCGGTAAAAGCCGGAACAGTAGCTCTGGCCGGCACCGACAGGGATAATATTGTTGCCCTTGCTTTTAAGCTGCTGGATAGTGAAGATGAATATAACAGGATGGCAAAAGCAGTTAACCCTTATGGAGATGGCAACGCCTCAGAAAGAATCGTAAAGGCCCTTCTCTACGAATTCGGCATTAGCAATGAAAAGCCCGAAGAATTCGGGCAAGGGGCTGTTACAGGGCGCATTTTTTATGTATGACCCATATAATGATAGAAACATCTTGCTTTGAGTCTTGAACCTTGTTTTGGGTTTTGACATAGCTCCACGCCTTAATTAAGTTGCTATATTTAATTGAGTGGCTGTAATTTAATTAAGTGGCTGTATATAAGTTAAATCGTAGATGTTGCCGGTTATATCCATATCATCTACCACATAGGTTACCGACTTTCCACCCTTCCAGGCCGTCACTTCCATTTTATACGGTTGCTTTTTGCGTATATCATTCCATGATATTGTACTTTCAGCTAAAGGCAGTACATATTCCCAGTATATATGGTTCTCTTTTTTCGTATTATCCAATGTAAATACCTGGGGAAAGTATACATAATTTAGTTTAAAATCCTCTTTATAATCATACCAATTGCCATACTCATCTTTATATCTCATAGCTTCCAGTTCCGGGCTGAAACGTATTTCAATCCTGTCTGCATATCCGTCCGTATACACGTTTATCTTTACCCTTTCCAGGCTTAAAAACCTGTGAGGTTCGTTTGTAAGTTGCTTGCCAAATATATCCACCTGTCCCCTCCAGTGGTTCCAATACCCTTCTATGGTTACTCCGGTAATTTTTAGTGCCTCAACTTTGAATTCCACATCCTGTGTTTCATTCTTACCACAGGGTGTTGTTGCTATATATCTTGCCTTGTATGTCCCTTCAGGTATATTGGACGGAATATTATATATATTTATCCATTCCTTTGTACTACCTCCAGGTATGCTTGAAAGCTCCAGTGTCCTCTGGTAGTCTGTCCCATAAAATACAATAACCCTTACAGTGTTTGCATACTTTCTTGTAGTTGCAGATATATCAGCAGCTATTCCGGTCATAACTTTTTCAGGCATCCGGGGGACAAGTTCAATCGGGGTAAAGACCGTTACCGTAAAACTTTTTTCAGCGCGTTTATTTGGATCGTTGACATCAACAGCAGCTATTTTGAAGGCGTAGGTTCCGTCTTTTACCGTATCCGGTATCCGGTAGCTTATATCATTCCACCATATATTATTGCCGTCTTTGGTAGCGATTGAACTACTGTAGTATACAGTCTTAACAGGGCTTACCCTTGTGCTTCCGCTGTATAGTGCCATTTCCAGCTTAACATCGTATGGGTACCTGGTCCATGCATCATAAACTTCCAGATATTCGGAAGCAGGCATAGCATCTAGAGTGAATTCCGGGTCCTGGGACCGTAACTTGGCATCAAGAAACTGCATGGATGGCGCCTGTTCCAGGGTAAAATTCATAGTAAACGGGTCAGACCATACCCCTTCAACATCTTTGACGTAATACTTCAATTCATAATTTCCTGGCATCAGTTCTTCCGGAATGTAATAATACCACTCTCCAAAATTTCTCCTGAACATGATTTTTCTTTCTACAATCCCCTTGTCTTGCCTCGAATACTGGTGGTCCGGGTCATAGGACAGGCACACCCAATTAGTTTTGTATACGCCCTTGGTAGCGTCATAGTCCCAATCAAGCACTGCGTTTGCAACTGGTTTCCTGTGGGCGTATATTATCAGTTCCGGCATTCCCGAATAGTAGGAATAATTTACAAAGTTGGAGTCAAATGAAGGCAAATCCCTTATCCTCCTGAATATCCTGAATTCCCCTGTTTTATTAAATATGTTTACCCTGGTGTCAATCCAATTGCTATCTTGAGAAAAATTCGTTACTGTAAAACTCTCCATTCCTATTGGATTGTCAAAATAGTATTGGTTCTGCACATACTGGAATTTCTGCTCAACAATAGGATCATTTTCTTCGTCAAAGTTCATTGTTTTAATGTCAAATACATCTACCCCGGCAATTACATAATGTTTTTCTACAGCCGGGCTGTTTACAGCAATATAATCCAGTACCTCCTGCATAATCTGCTCTATTGGCCTGTCTTTTGGTATATAATGAACATGGTTTATCTGTTCTTTTATGCTGTCATCCCCCACAAGTATGAGTTTGGCATCTGCTTTTGACATTACCATTTGCAGATCAGGCAATTCATTTATTACCCCATCGCTGAAATACACCACATATTTGTCTGATGTAGCCCTGAACGGGTCTGTGTATGGCTGCCGGACATACTTGTAAACCGTTCCGGAATAATAGCCCGTGTAGTCGCTTACCCATCTAATGTCGGGAACCCATACCTGCACTGATTTAGTCAGCGTACCTCTGTATGTGCTGATATATGTTTCCACTATTTCCTGCGACTTAATCTTGCTTAATGTACCGCTGTATACAGCTTCAAAAGTCTGCCTTACATACCAGTAAGGACCTGAATACCATTCCTGCCTGTTATACGGACCATTAGTGCCTGTCCTGGGGATATACCCGCTGTACCCGTCCTCATTAACATAATAGCTTGACGGTGCCGGACTGGATTGTGTCGAGGACACCAGGCCACCCCCAATAAGGTAACAATCTGTCACCGTATTGGAATGGTACTTTGTAAAGTCTTTGTACGAATAGTAATTCGTCACCTGCCGGTTATAAGGCCCGTCCCTGCTCACTTTCGGTATATACCCGCTGTACCCGTCTTCGTTTATATAATAGCTTGACGGCTCAGGATTGGACTCCGTTGTCGAATACAGGTATCCTTCCCAATACAACCTTGTTATTATATTGCTGTGTGTCCTTATGAACTCCCTTGATTCGGTCTTTGTTTCATACCCTCCAAAATCCCGGTATTGGCCATTATCCACTACGTTATACCTGTTCAGTGTTCCCGAGTAACCGCCGCTAGAGTAGTATACCGTCTGCGGGGGGTAGGATGTCCCGTAACTGTATGACGCATAAGTATACTGTGAATATTCGTATGTTTTCATATCCCACGTTTCCACCCTGGGAAGTATGTTCTTTGTCCGCAAAGTGTTGTTGAAGTTTATCCTGTTTGAGGTTATATACTGCCTTTTTGTATCACTTAAGTTTTTATCCATCATGATATACAGGTCTACTTCCGATTGTACTATGGGTGCATTTATATATATATCAGTCATGGGTGCAAGGTTATCCACAAAGAATTCGTTTTCTACGGTTTTCCTCTTTTTGTCGGACTCAGTTATATATTCTGCAAGGGTATCCTGTCCAAAGTCTTCAACGGCTGTTGCCACCAGCTTGTATTTGCCCAGTTTGTCAGGAGCAAAGCCGCTAAACTCACCATTGGGGAAGGTCATAACCAACTGTTCACACTCACCGTCATTATTGCTGTCATAGTAAAGTTGAAGGCTCTTTGATACAACATAATCGCCGTCAACGCTGCTTGCCGAATAGTGCAGGTTTAATTCTTCGCCCCTGGTAAGGACACCGTTCCATATGTTTAATTCCACAGCAGGCAGTGTATCTTCGTATATAAATACATCAAGAATATAAGGGTCTGATGTCCTGCCTAAGCTATTGGTTACAGTCAAGGCTATCCTGTATACGCCCGGCTCTTTGTACATAAATTCCTTATACTTGCTGCTTCCCGTGTTCCTCATATTTAATGATGATATGTTTCCGTCAACAGCGGTAAAATTCCACCGGTAAGACACTATAGGATAGTTTTGCAGCACTATCTGTACGTTTCCCTCATTGCAGTTTTCAGTTGCAGCAAGTTTCCTGTTTTCCTTGAATGTACCTTCTATCTTAAACTGCGCTTTTGGCTTTGTAGAATACACATACACCCAGTGTGTTGATGATGTGGTAATCCCGTCTACGCTTTCATATGTCACGTCTATCCTCTTTAGCCCGTCATTCCCGTCACCAAAAACATATGTACCGCTAAAAAATTCTTCGGCACTCAAAAGTTCGTTTCCGTTAATATATACAGTCCTTGATAAAACTCCGCTTAAATCGGTGTTGTCGTAAGCCGGAAATGGAATAATGTCAAAGCCCTCATTTGGCATGTGGCAGTCAGGCTGTGCTATAACGGCCGGAGGGGGCGGTTCTTCCACTTCCTCAGGCTCAGGTTCAGGCGGTGGCTGTTGGCCCGGCGTTGCCTGCCGGATTGTAAATACTACTGTCCCCGTTACGTTTCCTTCGCTGGTTTTGGCATCCGTAAATACTGCTTTTGCGCTTGCGCTGAGGTGCCATGTCTGCTGTTGAAATATATCGCTTCTTTTAAACCAGAGAGTTATTATTGTTTCTCCCCTATTCTTTTGATAGCTGCTTGGCCTTATATTATGCTGTGACTCCTGGTTCAAGGTCATCGTCCAACTGTGTATGTCATCCCTGTTATATCTTTTTTCCCTTTCCTGCGGGTTATCGTAAAACGCTGTGTCCATAAGTATACCTGTGATCCGTACATCTACAAAAACTACACCGTTGAGGTACTCAGGTGTGTTGGCCTGCCCATAGTCCATCACAGTCAAAACTTCCGGCGGTGCCAATACTTCCAATCCGGCCTGTACTCCGGTCATCTCCTTGTCTTTTATCGGCACGTCTACCTTTTCTACTGTAAACTTCAGTATATTGCCGGCTGATTTTTCGCTGCTGTTGTTGTTCAAAAAGTTTACCCTCGCCTTGCCGTTCAGAGGCCATTCCTGCTGCTGCAATATGGTCGCACGTTTAAATTTAAGCGTGAATCTTGCCTCACCGGTATTAGGCCCGCTTGGTTTTAATCCGCACTTTTCCTCCGTCCCCAAAGATATTGTCCAGTCTTTTACGTCATACCTGGTATATCTTGACACCTTCTTTATATCGTCATTGTAGTAGGCTTCGTCCTTAAGTATCCCTTTTACAAGCACTTCTACTTCTACCTCGCCGTTAAGGTACTCCTGTGTATTGCCAGTACCGTAGTCAAGCACTTTCAGCTTTTCAGCCGGCGTCAACACCGTCACTGCAGTTTCAACGTCGGTCATCAGCTTGTCCGCATGGTCAAGCCTGTCTATTGTAAAGGTGCGGTAATAAATTTTATTATTGTACAGGTGCCATGCCTTCCCCTCCCCGGGATAGTTGATTGATGGAGGCGACATTATGTGTATATAAGCGCTGGCCTCTCTTATGTTTGGCATCTCTGCATTTTCAAACGTCAGGGTTACGCCATCCTTTTGGATGGGCCTGTTGATCCATGCCTTTGTTTTTATATTATCTTCGTTAACTGGCCATTCTGCTGCTTCGTTGTACGGGCTTCTATTAACCAAATTGTGAGTTGTCTTATCCCATGGCCTGTAAAGCCACCTGTTATCGTTTATGCTTGACGTTGTGGTGGTGTCAATGGTAAACCACGTATTGCTGTACCTGTTGCCGGCAACGTCAAAGCCGTGGTAACGGTATTCGCCCCTTACCCCGTTTTTACTGTAGTACCCAACACCGTAGGGACTATCGCTTTCAGGCTTGAAGTCGTTTGGCCCCGGATTGCACACGGAAGAGTCGCCGTACACCACTATGTTTTTGGCAAACCAGAGCCTGTAGTTAAAGGGAAACATACTTCCGTTTACCGTTATTGCCTTTGGTGTGTTGGGCGGAAGCTGGTACTTTATGCTTTCAAATATGTCCTGGTTGCTTTCACTGTAAAATATTGGCGAAAAACCGCTCTCATAGTACATTTTGCTTTCGTCTGCCGCAAAAGTATACGGCGGTGTCAATACCATTATAAATATCAGAATTACAAGTATGATCCCTATTGCCCTTTTTGCCCTCATCTCTTCACCTTCCTTTACTGTGTCACCTGTGTTTTATATATATGGTATTTTAATATATGTGGTTTTTAATTATCCTTTACTGCTATTCCCATTCCAAAACCCTTTTCACCTTGAAACTTTGCAAAGATTGTCCTCCTGCCATTAAACTTCATCTCTTTTTTTAATTCTCTGCCGTCTTTTATGTCAAGGTAGTAGTCGAATTCCTTTATTGCCCTGTCTGCGTCTTTTTCAAACAAGTAATTGAACAACTCGACGTATGCTTCCCTGTGAAGCTCTTTCACCTTGTCAGGCTCAAATATGGCAATTTCGTATCCACTCCCTCTGTTTAAATCCCAATCAGCCAGGCTTATGCTGAAACTACCTGATTTAAATATTGTGCCTTTCTGATAATCTTCTTCGTTGTTGTAAAAAGCTACTCCCACCATACTGTTTTCTATATTAAAATGCATAAGTGCGCTTACCTTGCTTTTTGTGGCAGCAATTTTCATAACCCGTATCACGTCTATTATCTCAGGCTTCAAAGGTGGATATATCACGTATTCCCTTTTATAAAGGTTATTCCAAACAGTTACCGTTTCGCTATCTTCCGGCTTCATCGGTATTCTTGAGTTTTCGTCTATTGCCCTTATTATGATGGTACTGCCCTCTGCCCTTGTCAGGTTCTTCTTGGGCATAAATACACCGTTGCCCACACCTGTTATAAGTCCGAGGCTATAAGAATACAACACGTGTTGCTTATAGTTATCCCCTATTTCCTCATAGTCCGGTATCCTGCGCTTCGCATAGCTTGTATGGTTTGGTATGGGTGCTTCTTCTTCCTTCAACACTGCCTTAACCACTATCCTTGCGGCTTCTTCCCTCCTGATTGGCCTCCTGTAGTCGCTGAACTCATTTTCCTCGATAAGATTTTCCTCTTTTGCCAGCTTTATATACGGCTCTGCCCAGTATCCCGTCCCTTCTTCCACCTTGTACCCCATTGACCTCAGCGTCATCTTTATAAATTCGTCCACTTTAAGAGTATCTTCCGGGCCAAAATTCCCGTTGCCATATCCGGCAACTATCTCCAGCAGGGCCAGTTTACCTATGCAATCCCTGCCCCAGTGATTGTCCACATCGACAAACCTGCTTACCGTTTCCTTCACTTCCGATTCCGTTATAGTCCTCAACCTCTCTTTTAACGGTGTTTTCCTAAAACCGGTTGTGGTTGCTTCTTCATCTTCTTCCCAGGTTACAGCTTCTATTTTTTCGACCCTGTACCCAGGCTCAGGTACGCTTTCTTCTTCGGATGCCACCATTGTTAAGTAATTGGCCATTAGTATAGTTGCAATTACTGCTGAAATAACTATTACACGTATTTTTTTCATTTTCATTACCTGCCTTTCTACGTTGTTTTTATATTTTTATCTTTATCGCAATATAAAAATGTGGTCACTATTAGCAAAAGCGATCCTATCCCCGTCCTTTATTTCATACTCCGTATTACTGTTAATTTTTACTTCGTTTATAAATGTCCCGTTCCTTGAATTAAGGTCTTTTATATAATACTTGCCCTCACGGCTTATTATTTGAGCATGTATTTTCCCTACAGCACTGTTTTTGATAACATAATCAACCTGCCCTTGTAATCTTCCTATCAGGAAATCTTCTTTACTCACAACCGTCTCTTCTATAAACCCATCTCCCACATACCTTAGAAACGGTTTTTCCTCTTTTTCTACTGCCAGCAGGACAGTATTGCTTCCATAATCCGTATTAATACCTGCCCCAATATCCATAGCACTTGTTGTATCAATAACACCTACCACACCTATATCACCTGCGTTATCCATATTTCCTGCCACATCCATACTATCCGCCATATTATCCGCTAAATCTTTACTTCTTACTGTATCCATATAGTCTGCTGTATCTATATCAGTTCCTGCATCCACTGAATTTACTCTCATTCTCATATTATATATGCCGTTACTTTTTCTACCGGTATCTCCCTTTATCCTTTCAGTTTTCTTTCTCTCGAACAAGTTTTTAAAAATAAGTATTTCTATTGCAATAATAATAAGCCCTACAGCAATATATGCAGTTTTAATATCGCCTCCTAATAATTTAAGTAAATTCCTGCTTGATAAAACCAGCAAAATTATGATTAGCTGTGACATGGCTGCAATAGTAAGGGCAGAGTTGCGTTGTGTAAGTCGAAAGCCTCCTTGTTTAACCCGGGATTTATTGCAAGATGTATTCTTGGCCATTTCATTTACTTTATCCTTTCCGTTCGCTTCCCAAAGCTCATCTTCCTGTTGAGTTTCTTCAGCTTCTCCATTGCCCAACCGTACCAATAGCCTGTTAAAATCCGAAACATTAAAGGTTTCGCATTTTACATAATTCAGAATTTTTTGGATATAGTTGTCGGAAGTGTTTTCATCTGCAATATCAGCAGAGTATATTATCAGATTAATAATAAAATTTCTCAATGTCCGGTTAACATCCGTATCATCCGGGACCGGCAAGTATAAAAGGTAGACTTCATAAGTTGCAGGGTTTATATATATGTAGTTTTCCTGGAGAATAAAGCATTTATTGTATAAAAGAAAATTCATGCCTGTAAGCATTATTTCAGTAATTTGCAGCAGTATATTTATAAGCTCCTCTTTTCTTATCTTCACCCTGTTGAGAAATTGTAAAAGAGTAATTTTTGAAGTTATATTATAATAAAAATATGTTTCATTGTTCTTTCGCCTTACATACACAGGCAACAAGCCGGGGATTTTATTATTTACGATCATTTCAACCTGGTAATTAACAATTTTACCTTCATCTTCTGCTTTAATTACCAGATAGCTAGCAAAATCATCCCGTTCATAGCCAAAGCTTACCCCGTTTTTTAAAGTATTTATCATCGGTACCCTACCCCCCAAGATATACGTCAACCAGTGCTTGTTGTTTAATTGACAGGATTACTATCTCTTATACCTCTGCTGTTTATATCTTCTATTAAACTATCATCCCCAAAAATATTTTTCATTAATTTTACTGCAAACTTAATAATTGCATCCCTGAATATCAGGGCAATTCCAACCAGTACTGCTATAATCACTACAATTTCTACCGTCCCTATGCCGTCCTCTTCTTTAAGGAAATTTTTCAATAAATTTACCATTTTCACTGTCACCCCACATTTATTTCTTTTAGAATAAATTTTAGAATAAATTTAAAACTTATTGCCTCTATTTTACATTTGAGAAATGGATAATATGGCAGGAGTTGCAACTATAATAAGTATTGCTATAAACATAAGCATTAAAGGTATTACCATCTTTGTGGAGGCTTCTTCACCAAGTTTCTTAGCTACGTTCTTACGCATCTCCCAGCTTTCATTGGAAAGCACTCTCAGTATGGATACCAGTTCATCGTTTCCTTTTCTGATATTCTGCAGGATTATTGTAATAAACCTTGCAACTTCAGCCATCCTGCATCTTCTTGCAAAATCTTCGTATGCCTTCAACTCAGGCTTTCCGGCATTTATCTCGCCAATTACAATCCCCACCTCCTTATAAAAATCCGAGTCCTTATTATTTTCCTCTGCTATCTTTTCCCAGGCCCTCCTTATTGTCAGTCCTGCATTTACCAACAGGGTAAGTTTATTTAAAAAACCGGGAAAATCCATTTGGATTGAAAGGCGCCTTTTCTTTAATCTTTTTTCCAGTTCCCTGTCATGTAAAAATACTATACATGCAAGAAAAAAGAGACTAAATACAATATATGTAAAATCAATACCCGACCCTTCATCTACATTTATCCCTGAGCCTATAAAGGCAACAGCAAACAGCCCAAATATAAAAATCACAATTTTATTGGCCCAATGGATTTTCAGATGGTAGCCCGCAGCTTTTGCTCCATAAATTTCCGTGATCTTTACCAGGAGCAACTTATCATATCGGGTAGCGTACTTGTATCGGATTCTGTCCATAATATAAAGTCCTATGGGTAAAAACTTTTTAATTAATTTGTATTGTTTTTTATCCAAAGGTTTTATAAAGGCATCATACTTCCCCGCTGAAATTGAATATAAAGCAATAACCGCCAATAACAGGACAAAAACTCCTATAACCATTCCAATTCCCATCCTAATTCCCTCCTTTTTTATAAACTTTCCATATAACCGCGGCTTCCATATTTACCCATATATTCACCTATTATATATTACATTTCTATATCCATTATCTTTTTTGATATAAGATATGCTACAACAAGCAACAACGCCGCTAATGTCATTACAATCCTCCCGGCTATAGTGGTGTATACAGGACCAATATAATCTCCGGCAGTAATTGAAAGAAGTGCCAAAACCATAACAGGCATAATATTCAATACTTTTCTCTCAAGGTTCCTTTTGGCAAGCATTGTATTAATATCCTGTTCCATTTCGATCCGGTCGTTAATAATGCATGTTGTTCTTTTAACCACTTCAACAAGATTTCCTCCTGTCCTTTTACAAATCTGCAGTACCTCCGCAAAATCCTTGATATCATCAACACCGGACCTTTCCGCAAAATTTTGAATGGCAGACTCTACTGTTTTATTCATTTCAATTTTTTTTACTATGCAAGAGCTTTCCAGTATAATATAGGTGGCAGGATCAGGATACAGGATCCGGAGGTCTTTCACCACTTCTCCAAAGGCAAGTTCGATAGGTTTTCCTGCCCATAAGGAAGATTGGAGGGAGTAAAGCATATCCTTAAACTGGATATTTAGTTCTTCCTTCCTTTTTTTTATTATCTTTTTTACCTTAAAACTTGGATAAAATAATGCCCCAAGGCTAAATATAATACTTAATATATGGCTTTTATAGAATAAATAGCTTAAAAGATAAATCAGAGGCACAACCTTTATGATATTAAAGAACTTCTCTTTTGTAGACATTATATATATATTATAGTCTGTATTTTGCATTTTATTGTAATTCCCCCCATATAATTTTCCTCGTAAAGCAACACCCATTATACCTTAATACCTGCCCCTTTAAATTTAGCCTTTCTTACCATTTCATTACCGGTCCTTCTAAGAGAACCTTTTACCATCCCGTCTTCAGTATCTCCCTCATCCTCAAATATAAATAAGGGATTTAATACTATTTGGCCTTCCTTAATACCGGCCACTTCAGTTATTTCCAGGGTTTTCCTGGATTTATCCCTCATCCTGGAAAGGTGTACTATTATTTCAATGGCAGAGGCGATCTGCTGGCGTATTGCCTGGAGGGGTAAAGGTGCTGCGCTCAACACCATAGTTTCAAGCCTGTTCAACATATCTTTCGGAGAGTTTCCATGCCCCGTAGATAACGAGCCGTCATGTCCGGTATTCATAGCTTGTAACATGTCTAGGGCTTCTTCTCCCCTTACTTCTCCTACAATTATCCTTTCAGGCCTCATTCTGAGGGAAGTCTTAATAAGGTCCCTTATGCTTATTCTTCCTTTACCCTCCATGTTTTCATTTCTTGTTTCCAACCTGACCAGGTTTTTAATGCCCGTTATTTGAAGTTCTGCAGAGTCTTCTATAGTAATAATCCTTTCATCTTCGGAAATAAAATTCGATAGAGCATTTAAAAACGTAGTTTTACCAGACCCTGCACCTCCGCAAATAAAAATGTTGTATTTTGCTTTTACGAGATTCTTTAAAAATTGTACCCCTTCCAGGGTGATAGAACCCAATTCCATAAGTTTTTCCATTGTTACAGGCTCACTTGGAAACTTTCGGATTGTCATGACCGGTCCATTCAGTGCTATGGGTTTTAAAACCACATTTACCCTAGAACCGTCCTTAAGCCTAGCATCAACAATTGGCGAAGCTTCATTCACCACCCTATTTGCTTTTGAAACTATGGACTGGATTATATCTTCAAGGTTTTCTTCATTTTCAAACCTAATGTCCAGCTTATGTACACTTCCCTGTCTTTCTATAAAAATATTATCCGGCCCATTTATCATAATTTCAGTTATAGAGCAGTCGTCAATAAGTGGCTGCAAAATACCCAACCTTCTCATAGAGTTAAAAACAGATTCCACAATCTCCTGCTTTTCTTTTATACTAAGATAAGACTGTCGCGATTTTTCAAATACTACACCGGTAATCAGTTCTCTAATCTCGGCATCAGAAATATTTGATCTAATATCCACTCTATCACTTACTATAGCTTTTATTTCGTTTATAAGATTGCACATTGACATTGGATTATTTCACCTGCTTCTACCTGTAGTAGTACCTTTAGTATATTTACTCACTAATTTGCGCAATTCTTTGTTAAAACTATTTAATTCTCCTGCTTTACTCCTTATGTATGAACCATGGTAATCCCCCTGGTAATCCATGGCCTGATTATTGACGGGAATTTTAAAATATTGGGTAATTCCCATAATTGTGCATATTTCATCAATATCATCCTTAATTTCTTTGGGAATGCTATCGTCATATTTGTTTACTGCCAATACTATTTTATCATGTAAGTTTAAGCCTTTCTTTTGCCGGTAAATCTGAAGTTCCTTATAAAAACTTATAACTTTCTGCTTCGACACCAAATCCGGAGCATGAATCAATATAACCTCGTCACTTTCTTCCATTACAGCCATGTTTTTTTCATTCAGAGAGCTGTTTAAGTCAACAAAAATAATATCATAATATCCTGTCAATGTTATCTGGTGGAGTAAATATTTAACTTCATCCGGTAGCATTTCTTCCATTTCCAGGGCACTATCGGAAGGCGGTATATAATGGATGTTATACGCAGCATCACTGAACTTAATTCCCTCAATTTTTACATGGAGGTTTTTATCCTTTTCTTTAATGGCAAATATAATGCTGGAAAAATTCTCACAGGACCCGTCCTTAAAATTACAATTAAAGAAGCAAGGCTCTGAACTTATATTTTCGAAATTAAGATAAAACACCCTCATCCCCTCCCGGGCACATTGAATACATGCATTTACAGCAATTGTAGTTTTTCCTGCACCTCCGGCAGGAGAATAAACCGAGATTACTTTTGTTTTATTTATCCCCTCCAATCCTCTTTTTTCCACATCTTTTAGTGGTAATTCCATATTTTTACACTGACTTTCATATATGCGTATAATATCGCTCACCAATTTATCACCATGCTGATATTTGTAAACAGTGTTAAGGGTACAGGATGCTGAAAGAGATTCATTGTCGGTCAACAGGATTAAAACAGGCATCCTAATCTTATATTCAGGGATATTAGATTCCCAAGCATTAGATTTCAAATTGTCATAAAAGTCTGGAGTAATAAGGAGTATACCTGTTTTTTCTACATTTTTTGAAAGAAAATCCCTAAGATACTCCTCATTGGTAAAGAAATTCACCTGAAATTTATGTGGGTGCTTATCCATCAAAAACCCCACAAGACTTTCTACATACGCTTTATCTTTATCTGCGATTGTCAAGCTTAATCTTAACATATTATTCACCTAATCATCCGTATTTCCCTATTAATATCTTTTATAATTATAGTTTCCATAAAAGTTATATATTTCCATATCCAAAAATATTATATAACATAATCCTTATTTTGTCAATTATAAATATTTTTAGTCAGAGCTGAAGCATGAAAATTTTATTCTTATCCATTAATAGTGGCTGCGTTAGTAATTTTATCCAATTATATAATAATATTACATAAATTTAACCATACGTTTAAGTCATCGGATAACACTATAACC